>JBIIBU010000088.1:0-7335 GCA_044239235.1 Flavobacteriales bacterium | reverse complement strand
CTTGAGATTCAGAGTGGACGTTACCTTTATCGTTGAAGATCCAGAAATAAGTTTGGTCACCAAACAAAGGAACAACATCTTCACGACGACGAGCCGCACAATCGATTTCTTTTAAAAAGTCGTACCATGGATAGTCACCAGCACTTGGATTGTACAAGAAGTCACCATCATAGTCATAGAAAGGAGCTAGATAGAAATCTTGTCCGAGTGAAGGATCTCCTTGAGCTGGATATTCATTGAAGTACGAAGGAATGCTATAGTCAGCACAGTCTTCAGTACCTGCAGCTATACAGTCGAAGTAAGCTCTGTGCAATTGAGCATCTTGTCTTTCACTTACGAAGAATTTATCGTAAGCAGTACAAGTCGCTTCAGTGATCTCTGCAGTACCATCATTTGTGAGCGGTCCAGGCCAGAAGTCATTACCATCAGCACGGAAAGTCACCGCTGCTAATTTCAATTGACCATCTGGTGAAAGTCCACCCATCCAAAGTGCACCTGAGTAGATTGCTGAAACACCACCACCAGCAGGAACTTCATACGCAGCACGACTCGTTGCACGGTCTTGCCACATTGATCCACCTGTTTCGATTCGTGCTCTTACATTGTTCCACTCCAAGTCGCGAAGACCTGTTGCAGGTGCGCATGCTGCGGCTCTTGAGTCTTGAGCTGTTGCGTCACTATTATTATTGGTTGTCATACCTCCGCCACCATTGTTAGTGCTACCCATGTAGCGCATAGCATTAGCTTGAGAAGCAAAACAAACGATGAGTGCCAGTATACCTAATTTTGCGAATGATTTCATCATTTCTTGGCTATTGATTTCGTATTATAAATCTTTCAATTAAAAGTCGAAGCGTACTCCCAAACGGATTTGACGTGGTGAAGAGTAGTTGTACGGATTGTTTACGTACATGCTGTAGTAATTACGGAAAGAATCTGGTGAGTTCTTAGCGTTGATGATCGCCTCATACTGAGCCGAAGCCAAGTATCCGTCGTCATCCGGAGTGCCTGTAAATCTGTAAACACCATTGATATTCTGAGTGTTCAACAAATTAGTTACCCATAGGTAAACGTTCAAGTTAGTTACTTTTTGATTCTCACCTTCTTTACCAAACTTCAACGTGAAGTTACGGTCAAGTTGTAAGTCAACACTGAACTGCCATGGCAAGCGAGAGCCATTCAAGCTACCTTCAGTTGAAGGAGAAACCTCTCCAGTAATTGGTGTAGCGATTACCTGTGATGTGTATGGAGTGCCAGATCCAAGATTTGCGATAAAGTTAGCACCTGTATTTTCGAAAATTTTCTTACCAAACCATACTGGACCATTGTACTCAGCGCCTTCGCCATAGCGATAGTCAATTGTTGTTACAATTCGGTGACGCTGGTCATAGTTGAATGGAGATACAGTACGAAGGTTTGGAAGACCTTGGTTGATCAACGCAAGCTGTGTTTGTGTTGTAGAACCAGTACCATCCGCAAACTGAAGAGTATATGAAGTCTTCATCCAGATGTTACCTGTACGACGAAGGTCATAAGTCAATGTAAGTCCTTTTACTGTACCAAAGTCTAGGTTATCAAATGTTCTGTAAGTACTTGGGTAAGCACCAACGAAACTTCTCACTTGAATCATATCACGAAGCTCACGATAGAAAGCTTCCAATTTGATAGATGATGTGCGTGACAAAATCTGTTGGAAACCTAATGCGTAGTCTACTGTGCGCTCTGGTTTAAGATTTGGGTTATTGATCAAAACGTTACGGTTTGACATGTACAAGTAATCAATCGGATTAAATCTGTTTGATTCTGTTGGACGTTGAGTCAAGATGTCGTAGTGAGCAAAGAACAACGCTTCATCCGAAATAGGGAATGAGAATGCAATACGAGGCATGATGTTAACTGCTGGCTCGTAATCTTTGAATGATTTGCTTGAAAGCCTTTGAACTCCGCCCTCTAGAAGTGGGTTCACTTTACCACTAGAAGCGATAGATGTGAATGGATCAGTTACCAATTGTCCTGATGCATCATACCAGTTGTTGCCATCACGGTAGCCCGTTACTGCTGTTGGGTTGTTTATGTCGTTTACATAAACTACATAGTCAGAACCGATGTTTGCTGGTGTAGTGTAATCAGAACCAAACTGCGCTGTATTCATTTCACCTACAGTAGTTCCAAGACCAATTACGTATGGGTCAACTGGAACAGATTGGTTAGCATCATAACGGTCGATACGAAGACCTACGTTGAAAATAAGGTCGTCAAATGCGAACTTATCCATGATATAACCAGAGGTGTAGATAGGTTCGAATGCTCCGATTGAACGAGAGTAATAAGAGTTACCACCCAAATTGTACTGCTCATTAAAGAAGTCATCTATAGTTGTACGACCTTTTGTTTTCTTACCAGTATGATCGTATCCAAAGTAGTTTACGAAGTTGTTACCTTGGTAAAGAAGGTCTTCAGCGCCGAACATAGAGATGTCCAAGAATTCTGGATCAATGTTGTCTATGTTGATAAAGTCTGTTCCATTTGGATCAAGACCAAGTGCTTCTCTCAAACGGTAGTCAAATTCAAACTGGCCGTTACCTAGAAGTTGATCGAAATAAACATAAGAATTACCGTCTACAACAACTGTAGTGGAATCGTATCCACTTCCTGCAGCATTATCCAACTCACTCACGTGAGAATTTGTATAAAGACGACCAATAGTCCAAAGACCAATTGGAGATACTGCATAACCAGCATCACGACGTTGTTCGAACTCGAATCCGATCTGAAGCGCGTGGTTTCCAATGTCAGCAGAACCAGAACCACTAACGCGGAACTGACCAGTATTACTTACGCTGTAGTTGTTGTTTTGCGTTCCAGCATATGACCACAAGTCATAAGTGCCAGCAGGCGTTAAACCGTTGATAAGTCCGTTACCGCTCAAAATATTAGTGAAAGAAGAGTAAGGATCATTTTGGATTACAGAATTGGTGAATCCATCGTTAATATAAATTTGAGATGGGTCACGAATGATATTTCCACTTGCATCAGTAATCGTTTGATTGATTAACGGACTTGTATCGAAAAGGCCAAAGTATTGGTTTGTCAATGCAGCCATCTCCTGGTTGTAAGGAGAAGGTGTAAAGAACGTTGCAATGTCTTGAGTACCTGATTGACGGAAGTATGAACCGTTGTAGTCATAAGTGTTACCGCGCACGATATCGAAATAACCAATGTGACCATACTTGAACAACTCGTCTTTGTGAGTGTCATCTTGACGTTTGTCATAGCTGCGGCTATAGTCAACCATAACTGAGTAGAATACGTTCTTCAAGTTGTTTGAAGAGGATTCTTTTCCGTCACCATTTTTGAAACGTTGGCTGAATTTCACATAAGCTCTCCAGTCCAATTCTGTTGCTTCCTGGTTGTTGTCCCAGTTCATCAACATATTAGCATAAGAGAATTCATGTGCTTTTCTGTATGCTGCTGTTCCACCGAATGTAAGTGTAATGGTTTCAGATGCATTAACGTCAATCTTAGCAACCAAGTTCGCAGAGCGATCGCGGTTGTTTAAGTTCGTTTGTACTTTTTCGAAATCATTAGATGTAAGGAAGTCTGCATTATACAATGCACCGTTCACAGAACCGTCTGATTCAATGTTTTGGCGAAGTGGGCTATTTAGAATATTAGCTCTTACATCGTCTTTCATTTTATAGTTACCACCAAAAGCCGCATTAGGGTCAACAATGTCGGTATAGTTACCTGAAACGAAGAAACCCAGAATAGGACGAAGCTTTTTTCCATCAGCATCTTTGCTAAATGCTATAGGACCTGACAATGATCCCTCAATAAGGTTATAACCATATCGGTCTAGACCAATTGCTTTGTCACCACTTGCAAATCCTGAAGTAATAACTTCAAGACCTCCAGTATACGTAGCAGAAGCCGAGCGAAGTGCGATGTTTACAACACCACCAGTCGCGTCACCAATACTAGCAGGAATACCACCAGTGATAACCGCAACCTCTTCAATCGCTGATTTTGGAAGGGCAGTAGACCCACGAACCTTGATACCATCGATATAAACCCAAGTTGAGTTTGTACGTGCACCACGAATGGAAAGTCCACCTCCTGTTCCGGCAGAACTAACACCCGCTACAGTTTGAGCAAGTCCTAGTGCCGATCGGCTAGGCATTTTGTTAATCTCTTCACGAGTCACTGTTCCCCCAGAAGCTCCACCATCTTTGTCAATCAATGGAACTTTGAAGTCGATAATCTCAACAGCCTTCAACTCAGAACCAGCAATCAACGCTACGTCGGCTGTTTGGATCTTTCCTGAAGAAATTGGAATACCAGATAAAGTGATTGGTTGATATCCAACCATAGTGAACTGGACATCGTATGTTCCAGGATCAATTGGTTTGATAGTATAGTAACCATCAAAGTCTGTCGTACCTCCAGTAATCAAATTACCATTGAGGAATACAACAATGTTCGCCAAAGGAAGGGGTTCCCCGGTGTCTTTGTCGGTTACCTTCCCTTTTAGGGTACCGGAACTAGCCTGCGAAAAGGCTGAACCGAAGGTAAGTAGTACTAGTGCTAGGAGCAGGTAAACTTTTCTCTGCATAACAAACTGGTTAAGGTAAACTTTAAATTTACGGTCTTTTACAAACGGGCGCTAAAATATGAAATCTTCTTTGTTTTAACGGATATTAACGCATTACTTCTAAATAGCTTGAATCTGTGAAAGTTAGCTTCGGGTTTTAACCGGTTTGACTCAATTTTGAAGTAGTAATACCTAACAAATCGTTAATTTTTCTTTCAAATTTACGTCACACGCAATAAACTGTCGTCATTTTCTATCGTCACATTATTGGATATCTATACACGTCAGGGTATAAAAAAGAGGGTCAACCTGCTTGGTTGACCCTCAAATACTATGGATTTTGCATAAAATTAACGAATCCGCTTTTTTCTAAAAATGCGCTTATACCAAGGTATTTGTCTGCCTTGGGAAATGCGTTGTGACTTCTTAAGATTCTTTTTCATGCGCTTTTGAACTTTCTTTCCTTGTAACTCACTTATGTGATCGAGGTGAGCATCATATTCGGCTTGTTTTTGAGCTTTTGCAGCCTTCTCTCGCTCCAATGCGTTTGCTCTTGTCTGTTTATCGTCTTGAGCTCTAAGTTGAGCACTACCAAAGCAAAGTAGGAGACTCAAAAGCAGTATTTTGAAGGTTGATTTCATGTTCTAACTAGCTGTTATTGATGGAATTCGTATGCAAATTTGGTGATTACTATATCATGGCTTTGAATATCGTGATGCAATAGGGCTTCAATCAACATGGTTTCTGTATAAAGAACCTCTATTTCAATTTGCATCACGCCTCCTTTGAACTTCTCCATCTTAAGTAAATTGCCCAAAGGGTCGTAATGAAATTTATACGACTTAGTGGTTGCACCGGTTTCATCGACCCAAACTATTTCTTCTAACCAACCGCGGTCGTTGTATTTGTAGTTTTTCGTTGTTACACGATTGCTCATTACTATTTCCTCTCGTTCTGAAACCAAATAACCCAGCTCATTGCGAGTCGTCGTGATATTAGAATAAAGCAGACCATAATTATTGTAACACGATTTTTGAACCGTTTGAGGACTCAAAACCACATATTTAAAAGATTCCGAATTGATCGTAATCCACTGACCTGGGATCAGTGTATTTTTCTGAGTTGAGATATTTTCCGCCTTTCCAAAATCAAGTCTTTCGACACGGCCTTCTTTGTCGTAAACAAATTTTTTGGTGTAAAATCCTTTGTTGCCTTTTTCTGTGCGAATCTCTACTTCACCAAGATCATTTCTCTTGTACTCAATGGTTGTAGTATCCACTAAATGAAGAACGCTAGTCACTTTATCCAATTGCTCCAACAATCCAACAGAATTGAAACGGTAAACAAATAAATCTGGACGTTGCTCTATTGGACGATTCGGGCGCTTTATCGAAACTATGCCAGTTATACTTTTGATTTTATTCTGCCAAAGAAACTCTTGGTTGTAATACATCTCATCCTCGAAAACATTGCCGAGGCGATTGTCTATTACTTGAGATAAGCCATGTAGGCTAAAAGAAAATAGTGTAATTGCAATGAATATAATTCTCATAGGGTCAGTTCTTTCTGAACCTCCTCCAATTTTTGAAACGGAAGAGAACAGGTCTTGTCTTTGCAAACATAAGCGGCAGTAATTGTGCCGAAACGGTCTGCAAAGAGAGGCAATGAACTATCGGTTGTTGATGCCGCAATTATTGTATTCGGCAAATAACCAGAAGCCAAGTCTGATCTCATTCCTGAAGCGTCAGGACCAGTGATGGCTACTTCTCGAAATGGTCCAATTAGCCATTCCTCGAGCATTAGCCAATTGGTGTAGGAACCTACAAAGTCAATTTGAGGCCTCACCTCATTGAGCATTCTTACGGCCCTTTCCTCATATTCTGACTTACCGAGAATTCTTGAAACCATGAAAAGGCACTTGGCAAAAATGCTATTTGAAGCAGGAATCACATTGTCAACGACCTCCTTTTTTCGACTAATAATTAAAGGATCCCTTTTTGAAAACCACAGAAGAGATTTGTCTTTATCTCCAAATCGTTGAAGTGCTTCTTGTATCCAATCCTCCGCATTTTGTATGTATGAGACATTAGATGTTACCAAATACAGATGTATCGAAGCTTCTATAACCGTGCTATAATCTTCTAGGAATGCATGTTGTTTTTCATGGTCGTTTTGCAGTCTCAACCAACCGGATTCTTTTGAATAGTGTTGTTCAACAAGGTTTTTAAATGTAGCTTCTGCAATAGCCAAATAGTTAGCCTGTCCAAGCGCTTCGCTCGCTTCGCAAAGACTTTTTATGTATAACGCATTCCATGAGGTGAGTGATTTTGTATCAATGCCTGGGTGAATTCGTTGTTCTCTAATTTCATTCAACCGAACGTTTATTCGGTTTATTTTTTCAGTGAGTTCTTCTATTGAAATTTGTAATTCATGCGCTACTTCAATGTCGCTGTTTTTGCGCATTAGAATATAATTTCCGTGTTCCCAGAATCCATGAGAATCTAGGTGGAATATGTTTTCTGCGAATTCGTAGTCCTCACCTAATACCGATCTCAACTCTTCTAAATTCCAGACGTAGAATTTTCCTTCTACACCTTCGGAATCGGCATCTGATGCACAATGAATCAATCCTGATTCTGATAACCAATTGGTTTGAATGAAGTCAATCGTTTCTTGAACAATGCGCGCATACATCGGGTTTTTGGATGCTTTGTATCCATTGGAATACGTGGAGATTAATTGCC
>JBIIBU010000089.1:0-7335 GCA_044239235.1 Flavobacteriales bacterium | reverse complement strand
AACTGACGTTCTTCAGGATAAACGGCATAGTTCTCAAACTTTGCTTCTGTGCTCAAAACTTGACCACCAATTGCAATAAATTTAAATGTGGCTTTACTTGACTTTAGTGCTGTGATCAACCAATCTATTTGTTGTTGACCTAAAATAGTTGGCTCCACTCCTACTGCGCTTTCCGGAGTGCGATTGAATCGATTATCCAGCATAAAAAACTCAGCGTCTTCATAAGCAAAATTCGTTGTAATACCCTTACCAGTTGCACTTCCCCCATAGGTAGGATTGCCCCAAAATCTAGTGAATGCTTCAAGAGTATTGTCCTTGTGAACAAAACTTCCATTCGAATCATTCGGTCCAAAATCATGATCATCCCATATCGCGTAGTTTGGACAATAGGCCAATAAGTTGCTTAATGATGGAATTGATCGTGAATGCATGTAACGATAGATAATACCTGATTTGCTTTCAAAATCTACTTCTCTCAAGTAGATGTTATCGCCCAACCATAGCATGAAATCTGGATCACTTTTTACAATTGAACTAAAGGTTTGGTAGCTCTTTCCGTAAGGTCTTCCTGGACGATCATAGATGGAGTCATTGATAAAAGCGCAACTACCAAGTGCGAATTTGAATGGTGGTGGATCGTTGCGATATTGCCACAAAGGTTCTGTAGAAAAGGCATAAGCTGAATCTGCTTTTGCCGGATAACTCACATGTTTTTTATCATCACCAACTTTAATACGATAGTTATAATCCAAACCTGGTTCCAAGCCATAGACGTTGATCAATGTGTTTTTATAAGCATCATCTTTTACAATACCCACGGCGGTTTTCACATTCTTCTCATCCCCTTTTCTCCAGTATTCGATTGTGACTTTACCCGGCTGTTGCGTTGCCACCCAAATATTCGTCTCGCGCATATCTGTATGTCCGAGCATAGGTCCAGCCACAAGAGCATTCTTTTGCGAAGTCAATGAAGTGAATGGTGCAAGCATCAATAACAACACTACTAATTTGGATGAACTCATATTCATTTTTTTATAAAAAGTGATTCCAATAAGTCAACAGTACTTTGCCAACTGAATGATTTCTTTACCATCTCCTCGCCGAGTTGAGCAAGGCTTCTCGAACGCTCGATATTATTCAATAAAGATAAAATTTCATTTGCAATATCCGCATTTGAATCTGCAACAACCAATGCTGAGCGCTGATTTGATTCAAAGGCATTTGCCACTAAGGAAGTTGTAACGCATGGAAGTCCCATGCTCATTCCTTCCAAAATTTTATTTTGCAATCCACTTCCAATGCGCATTGGAGCTACAAAGACACGAGCGGCATTATATGCATCGCGAATATCATCCATCCAACCGCTAACAGTAACACCTTTGTAGTTGCCCAATTCAAGGACTTCGCTCACAGGTGAAGCTCCTGCTATAAACACATTAATATCTGGATTGGCTTTCTGTAAAATAGGCAATATCTCCAACACCAATCTGCGGGCTCCATCTATATTCGGAGCGTAACTCATATTCCCAGTAAAAACCAAATCGAATTTTCTATTTGTAGAATGATCAGAATGAAAAAAATCTGTGTCAACACCATTTTGCACGACAACAATCTTATTTCGTTGTTCATGATAAATCAACTGTTGATCTTGACGGCTGATTATGGTTTGATTTTCGAAATAATCGAACACCAAATTCTCATATGCTACAAGTCGTTTAGATTCTTCGCGAAGTAGCATTTTCATAATTGGTTTAGAAGCATCAACTCGTCTGCGATGCCCTGCATTCAAGGCATCCATATAGTCTAACGTCTTTCTGCATCCGTGGTAGTTCTTTACATATTCAGAGCAACGAATCAATTGACAATAGATATGATCAGGCGCATACGAATTAAGAATGCGCGAGATTTTTCGTTGAATACGACTTTGGTAAAAATAGTGCACTTGAAATGGCTTGGAGCTGAACAATCCTTTTATCAAGTTTAACCCGATCAAAAATTTTGAAAGCTTTACTATTTCTAGATGATGAACAATAGACGAAAGTTCTTTTCTCGAATCTTCGCTAACATCTGTATCTGATAAGCAGAATAGATATACTTCATGTTTTTTCGCGAGCAAACGAATTTGATGATACGCTCGGAGCTTATCTCCTTTTTCTAAAGGAAATGGAACGCGCGAAAGAAGCACGAACAACTTCATACTTTCTTCAATTGTTTATAGAACTTAACTAACTCCTCAGTTGTATTCACAATATTGAATTTCTCAGAATGACGTTTACCACGCTCTCCAAGCTGTTTGATCAAATCCTTTTCTTCAAAAATTCTATCAATAGACCTCACCCATTCGTTTTCGGTATCTGCTATTAGAAGCTGCTCGCCATTCACACAATCAATTCCTTCTGCTCCAATTGATGTGCTTATTATGGCTTTACCCAATGCAAGTCCTTCGATAATTTTCACACGAATACCACCAGCAGATAGCAACGGAACAATCATTACTGCCTTGGAACTAATAAATTCCTTCGAATCTTCGACCTCCCCCAATACTTCTACATTGGTCCAACGTCCAGTTACAAAATCTGCAGGCATACTTCTACCCGCTAGATACAATTTCAAGTTTGGTCTTAAACTAACAACTCGAGGCCAAACTTCTTTTAAAAACCATTGAATCCCTTCTAAATTTGGACTCCAATCCATCGCTCCTAAATGAAATAAAGCCAACTCAGGCATCTCATTTACTTTTGAATGATAATCATGTAAGTCTATTCCAAAGGGTATTGTGGTAATCGGTTTTAGAGTTCCTAAACCAATAAATCTCTTCTTATCTTCTTCGCTAATCGTTGCAACACCAGAAACTTCATTCAATAGTTTCAATTCATAATTGCGCAGCTTTCGGCTCAAATACAAAATGTATAATTTCTTGAAAATATTGGAAGTGCCTTTGGCAATTTTCTCCCAAATAACAAATTCAAGATTATGGGAACGCAATACAATTTTGGCTTTGCTTAATCTGCGAATCGTTCCTATGTAAGGAGTCATGAAGAGACTTTCTAAATGAACGATATCAAAATTTTCTTGCTTTAAAACTCTTGTCAGTTTGATGTCAAAATCAGTACTAAAAAAACGATTCACATGATATGAATCCGATGTCATAATACTGGAATATGCGTCAACTATATTTAAACGGGTATCTACATAAACCCCTTCTATTTCGGTATTGTCCAAATATTCTTTAGACATGTTTTCTGGAAAAAAATTGTGCTTGTGGGTGAATATTGTAATGATTTTCACCTTGTGCCCCGCTGCAATTAATCCTTGTGAAATATTATTCATAGCAATGCAACCGCCATCTACAGCGGGCATCGGGGGCTTATGACATAACTGCAAAATTTTCATATCGCCTCCTTCTTTTTAATTCTTAGGAAAATCAATACCTTATTAAAGAATTTGATATATGCCTCTTTATCTACCAAGGTAGCTTCTTTGGATGCCTTATAGGTCAACCAAATACTCAAAGGCATAAGCAATGCTGTACTCATCCACATACCAAACCAAGGTTCAATAATTAAACTCTTGGTCATCTTTTCGCCAGCAATCGTGAGTAATTGATAGAAGATAAATAATCCCAAAGCAATAATTGTTGGCAATCCTAAGCCTCCTTTTCGAATAATGGCTCCTAATGGTGCACCAATAAAAAACAAAACCAAACAGGCTACCGCCAAAAAGAATTTCCGATGCCATTCTATCTTGTGGCGCGTGATAAATTTCTTTCTATTAAAAAGTTCTTCATCTTGTCTACCTATTGCCTCTCGAGATCTCTTTGTTTGCTCCTTTGCATTAATAACTGCTTTGCCCTTCTCCCTTTCACTTAGGTCGTCCATAAACCAACCCGTAACAGTATCAGGAGAAGCCACAGCATCTTTTGTTTTGTAATGAAGTGACTTCAGATTTGTTTCTGCCAATTTTATTTTAACACTGTCTAATCGCAAGTCCAAGCTATCAATGGCCTCATTGAGTTGCGCTACACTCATCATTTCATAAGAGTGCTCAAAGACATCCTCATTCCCATTTTTAAAAAAGAATGAGCTCAAGTCAAGTCGTATAATGCTCTTTTCAAACGTCCCCATGACCAAAGGAAAATCTTGATTTCTTTTTTTCTTTTCCAATTGTTCATCATAGGTCACCCCATTATGAAGTGTTAGAACCAAGAAGCGCTTGTCTTCTGTTTGTTCCATGATTCCTTTATCTGCGCGAATCACAGTGCGGTTTCCTCGAGCTTTATCACGATGATCATAAATCAATACATCATATAAATCTCCTGATTCTTTGTCCTTTTTCATAACACGAATAGAAATACCATCTATTCCCGTATAGAAAACACCTTCTTCCAAATTGAAAGCAGGTCTTTGTTGCATGACACTAAAAAGTAATGTTCTGAATTTGAGATTTGCGACTGGCCAGATATTATTTGCAAAAAAGAAAGAGCCTAGAGAAAGAACTATACTGAATATCACAAGAGGTCTCATTATTCGAAATAATGAAATGCCCGCACTCTTCATGCTCGTCAACTCATTGTTTTCGGATAGCGCTCCGAATGTCATGATGCTAGACATCAAGATAGCAAGAGGAAGCGACATATTTACTATGCGTGCACTTGCAAAAAGAAGAAGTTTGATAATTACCCAAATGCTCAATCCTTTTCCAACAAGCTCATCCAAATACACCCAAATAAACTGCATCTCGAAAATGAACATGGCCACCATGAAGGTGACCAGGAACGGACCGATGTAGGATTTTAATAGGAGTATTGAAAGTTTTTTCACGAATACGAATTAGGGTATTACCACTTTCGGCTTTGCAAAACAGTTTTTGTAAAAAGTACAAAAACCGAAATCAATGCGATGAAATAAACGACATCACGCGAATCAATTAGCCCGCGGCTCAACGAAATGTAGTGATCATTTATTCCAAGCTTTATGATAAAATTATCTAAAGGTCCGAGCAACTTGAAATCACCGATGGCTTGAAAACCCGTGAACATTATGAAACACATCAATGCTGCTAGAAGGAATGCAACGATTTGATTTGAACTTATTGCAGAAGCAAAAATTCCGATTGCAACATACCCTCCCGCAAGAAATACAAGTCCGATGTATGACCCCCAAGTTCCACCACTATCGATATTTCCAACTGGATTTCCCAATTGGTAAATGGTGAAGTAATAGAGTATCGTTGGAATCAAGGCAATAATCACTAGAATCAAACCTGCGAAATATTTAGCAAGAATAATTTGAAGATCCGTGATAGGCTTTGTGAAAAGTAATTCTATTGTTCCATTTCGCTTTTCCTCAGCAAATGAGCGCATCGTAATGGCCGGAATGAGAAACATGAATACCCATGGTGAAATGAAGAAAAGCGTCTCCATACTCGAATATTTCATGTCTAGAACATTGGAATCGCCGGGGAAAATCCACATGAATAGTCCTGTAATCAGCAGAAATACTGCTATTACAACATATCCAATCAATGAACTTAGAAAGGTGCGAATCTCCTTTTTTAATAATGCTATCATATTGTCAATAAGGCTTACAAATCATACAAACTAGTTGCGAAGCTAAAGATTATATTCTTCTTTACACGTCCAGGCTTCGGCTGGAGCTGAAAAAAGGGCTTTTGTCAGCGGCCAAACCACTCCAAAAGTATCTGACTGGCGGTAAATCTCCAGAAAACTAGGGTCTTCCCAATGACTGTAGGTAAAAAATACATTTCCCTCAGGCGATTGTCTTAATAATTTTAGGGCTTTACAGCCTTCTGCGTTTCGAATTTGCTGGTGATACTTCTCAAAAATGGCGAGAAAATCATTGCACCTCGAAGGCTCAAAAGTCATTTTTACTATTCTGGTTACCATAGAATTCTACTCTTACAACGTCATTGATTTTCGCCCCCAAAAGCGACTTAGCGCCACCTCCGTGGCCTGAAGCGCCATGATTTACAGCAATAATCATCATCCCATTTGATCCCCACATGGCCAAGTGATCGCCCGATATCACCTCCGTGAAATCAGCGCTAATTTTGGAAATGGCTTTTGTCCCTAAACGAAGTGTAATCGTAAAAGAACGATTTGCTCGATGCGTATCAAACAGGGTTTGGGGAATGTTGGTATGTACATTTTCAAAACGATCAAAATGGACAACAACACCCTTGATCAAGTTTTCTTCAATGCTGACTTGATTTCCATGTACTTTTCTCACCTCTGAAATTCGTCTTCCGAGAAACTCCACCGGACCTCCTTTCGCCAAGTGCGCTGCAGCAGTGCCAAAGACACTTCGCATCGGAAAAGTCCAGTCTGATTGATTCTTCAGATTGATTTCGAAAATATCCTCTGGCATAGTGTCAAAAAGCAAAGAGAATATACCATTATCAGCCGCGATGAAGTAATGGCTCATGTAATGCACCACCAAATGAGGACTTTTCATGGTCAACTCTGGTCGCACCCCAATTACGTGGATGGTTCCCATAGGGAAATTCTGCCAAGTACTTTTTAGCAAATACGCAGCATGATTGATATCGAAAGCACGCACGTCGTGACTGATATCAACAATTGTGGCTTGGGGGGCTAGAGCCAAAATAGCTCCTTTCACTGATGCCACGTAGTGGTCAGCGAGTCCCATGTCTGATGTCAGTGTAACTATTGCCATTCTTAACAATTACTTCAAAAGACATTTCTGTCTGTCTTCTTTCAGAACACGAAATTGGTTTACTTTCGTGTTAAAGATTCAGACAAAATAAATAAGTTTTCAATAAAGGAATTAACCCTTGGCAGATAGAGAAATCCTAATTCCGGCAATCGACCCTCTCGAATTGTTCGGCCCAAACAACAATAAATTCAAGCTTTTATGCTCACGTTTCCCGAAATTAAAAATCGTGGCTCGTGGAAATATCATCAAAGCAAATGGGGATAATACAGAATTAGACCACTTTGCAGACAAGCTCAGTTTGGTATTCTGGCACATCGAGATGTACAATAGCCTTCATCTCAATCAACTCGAACGGATACTTGATGGCGAGGTACAAGAAGAAAAGCCTGCTTCAAAAAATGGCGATGACATTCTTGTTTACGGACCCGGCGGAAATAAGGTAACTGCCCGCACAGCAAATCAGAAACGAATGGTGGTGGCTTGTGACAACAACGACATGGTATTCGCCATTGGACCTGCGGGAACAGGTAAATCCTACACGGCCGTGGCTTTAGCTGTAAGAGCTTTAAAGGAAAAACAAGTAAAGCGCATTGTGCTCACCAGACCTGCTGTAGAAGCTGGAGAGAATCTTGGTTTTTTA
>JBIIBU010000087.1:0-7383 GCA_044239235.1 Flavobacteriales bacterium | reverse complement strand
AACAAGCAACATGGCACGAATGGCTCAATAGCGACTATGCAGTTGAAAATACCACGTGTCAATCTTGTCACATTCCTCGTGTTCCAAAAACGAATGTAGTAATCGCCGCTGGTTACGACACCCCTCCTCGATTCCCATTTGGTCAACATGAATTAGTCGGCGGAAACGCTCTAATGCTGCGATTGATGAAAGAAAACAAAGACCAACTTGGCATCGTAGCAGATGATGCAGCCTACGATGAAACAATCAATAAAACAATTGATCAACTGCAAAACCACTCTGCTACGGTCTTAGTAAATAACGAAGGTCGCGATGCCGACTCGCTTTACTTCAATGTGTTTATGACCAACCTAACTGGCCACAAGCTTCCGTCAGGATATCCAGCGAGAAGAATGAGTCTCTTCGTTACCGTTCGTGATGAAAACAACAACGTGATTTTCCAATCGGGTGGTTTCAATGCTGATCAAACTGTAATTGGTGAAGACGCTTCTTTCGAACCACACTACACGCACATTCGTGAGGAAAATCAAGTACAGATTTATGAAATGGTAATGGGTGATGTAAACGGAAACCGAACAACCATTCTAGAACGAGGAGCAATGCATCTTAAAGACAATCGCCTAGTGCCTCGCGGATTCTCAACAGAACATCCCGTATACGATACCACAGAAGTTGTATTGAATGTGGTTGATGAAAACTTCAATAACGACCCAAATTCAGGAAGCGGAACAGATAGAACTTACTATCGTATTCCAACCAATGGATATGATGGCCCTGTAACTGTTACTGCCCAAGTATACTTCCAAAGCGTGCCACCTAATTGGACTACAGAACTCTTCGAGGTAGACACAGAACCAATTAATACGTTCGAAGAAATGTTTGCCAATGCAGACAAGAGCCCGGTGTTAATGAAAACAGCGCAAATCTCTTATGGCGAATTTGTTGGCATCAACGAAGCCGCAAACTCATTAGCAAAAGCTTGGTACAAGGACAACACAAATGAAATTGTAATCAGTGCAATGAATTCTGGAAATGCTTCGCTCTACACCATCGGTGGGCAGCTAATCACCAAATGGAATTACACAAAAGGAACAAGCTCCAAAGCCATTGAACTTGCAACAGGCACATACATCATTGTCCTAAAAGGAAACAATGGAAAAACACTGACGCTAAAAATTCTTATATAAATAGGTAAAAAAAAGAGCCCCTTTCGGGACTCTTTTTTTTTCTTGTATTTCGATTTATCGAACAATTGCATTGTCCAATATTTCCTTAATCAAAAGTCGTACATATTCTCTGTGCGCTTTGGTCAATGCATCTGGAGAAACGCCTGTGCTCTCAAGCGTATCAATACGCTTCAACTCAGAAATAGCCATCGCCTTAGAAATGTTGTTGTGCTGTGATTTTTCGTCAAACATTTTACCCAAACGCTTGATATACTCAATCTGCAGATTCTGACGAATAGTATTCACAGAAGTCTTTGCATCTGCTTGGAAAATAGCATTCGTTAAATCCATCATCACTTTATCCAACGTGTATGTATTGCCATACATTTTGCTATCAATCACGCGAGTCAATACATTCGGATGCAACAAATGACTCAAGCACTCATTTTGCATATTCAAAATACGCTCATGAATATCTGGATCATCGCCTTCGCTAAAGTGACTGAAGCCACGACGCTGAGCGAGCAAATAATTGTAAACACCATTAGCCGCATCAAATGCATTTGGAGCAAAAGCATACTTAGCCAATGCATCCATCGCCTTCTTTTGCTTCGCCTCTTCCACCGGCGTCAATGGCTTCTTATCTGTGCTTTGGCCAAAGAAACTACGATCATAATGAACACCACCAATCTGACGAGTCATTACACGCAATTGAACACCATACTCGCCAGTGGTGGTAAGGTATGCTTGCAATAATTCTTGGTAACTCTTATTGTTGTTTTGGAATTTCAAAACCAATTTTGGAAGAATCGAATTCACCAAATCACAACGCTCCGTTGCATATTGAACGGGATCATTTGAAAGGTCATAAATATTGACATCAGGATCTATTCCTTTGCCACTATTACGCATATCATCAGCATCATTTCCATAAGAAAGCTTTGAATCAATACTTCTATCCGTAATCTTTTTCAATCTGAATTGTTCCATATATGGATCAGCACTCGGAGTGCTGTAACCATATTCAATCACCCACAAATCGTATGGACCAGGATTAACGTCGCAGTATTGCGCCTGATTCTTTGGATCTGCTTGATAATTGAAAGCAGGATATTCCATCACAGAATTGCAAAGACCTTCCTTCTTAATCTTCTCTACATTCTTGATATCAGCAGGACTTTGCATCGTGCTAGCGCGCATGTTGTGTGTCAATCCTAGCGTGTGACCTACTTCGTGCAGAACAAGTCTGTACAACATTTGACGCACAATCTCCTTCTCTGCCGCTTGATCCATGGTCAAGACTTGTGCTGCCGTTGAACCAAATGCTGTTTGTTGCGCTGCCATTTCTGAAGCAGAACAAAACATTGGATTTCGAATTTGGAACTCACGCATCAAATCAAGTTTCTCATCAGTCATCATCGACGCGCTTTTAAATACATTGTCAAACTTCACACGATTTGATATTGCTACCCACTCTAGCATGATGTCTGCTCCCAAAATTTCTCCAGTGCGAGGATTCACGAAACTCGGACCATAACCACCAAATGGAGGCTCAGAAGAACTTGTCCATCTCAAAACATTATAACGAATATCACCAGCATCCCAAGTTGCAGTATCCGGTTGTTCTAAACAAACAACAGCATTCTTAAATCCTGCTACCTCAAACGCTTCATTCCAACGCTCACATGCTTCTTTAATAATCGGGCGCATTTCAACGGGAGTCGTATTTTCAATCCAATAAGTTATCGGTTGAACAGGCTCAGACAATTTTGCCGAAGGATCTTTCTTCTCCAAATTCCAGCGATGAATAACGTCGCGATATGGTGTCGCTTCAAAAGAGGTCATATCAGTAACCTGCGTGCTGAAATACCCGATTCGCGCATCATCCATACGAGGTTGGAAATTGTTTTTAGGCATTTCCAAAATGGTATGCTGATACGTAATCGTAATGTTGCGAGGATCGGTCATCGCATCATTCGACATCTGTGGCGATGAATTCTCGTAAACATAATCAACCAAAATCTCTGTATTCTGAGCGTAGTTATTAAAACGCTGTACTCTACTTTTCGATGAACTGAGAGAGCCTAAAGCGCCAGGAGGACCTCCAGGAGAAGAAGGCATTTTGATCAACTGCATTTTTTCACTCAAGAAAATAGCATCACCATCGATAAGAACTGTTTTCTTGTCTTTGCTAGTAGCCTCAATTTTCTCACTCACCAAAATTGCCTTGTTTACATTGGCGTCAGCCGATTTGCTAATCGCATTATTTGGATCAAAATAGAAACTTGTATTTTCTTGAACAATGTCAAGTTTTTCAAAGTTCTTCTGAAAACGAATCACTTTAGAATCTCCAAAAGAACCCTTGAAATAGCCCGTTCCAGGAGGTGCGTTCTCTATGTGATTGAAATAAATGTAGTCCACATTCATTTGATCTTCGCTGACTGCCAAGTAAGTTTTACCTGAAACAGTATCACGATAAAGCGTAAATAGTCCTTCCGACTTTTTGCATTTCTTGACTAAATCACCGAATTTATCCTCCTCTTTCTTAGGTTCAGCAGGAGTTTCTTTCTTCCCTTTTTTCTTTTTTGAACCCTTATCATCTTGAGAATGCCCCATTGATGGAATAAGAGCCAAAGCCGCGAGAAGGGTAACAGATAGTAGTACTTTCTTCATTATTTTGATTTTGGAAAGACGAATCTAATAAATCTAAACGACCCTTCGCCTAACATTTTACTACAGTCCAAATAACTTGATAGATGGCCATGTCAAATAAAAGTGCAATATTTACACTTTAGAAACATGAAACCGCTCAGACTCCTTATTGGAAGCCTTTTTGTATTTTTGACAATATCCTCGGATGGTCAAACATACTTCCTCAATGGGAGCGCTTCTATGTTGGGTAATAATTGCTATGCTGTAACACCTGCTGTCAATTTTCAAAATGGTACCCTCTGGAGTAGTGATCAAATTGATCTTGAAAGTGATTTTGATATAGAGTTCTTCATGAACTACGGTTCTAATGATGCCAACGGTGCCGATGGAATGGTATTCGTGCTGCAACAACTAGGAACAGGCGCTATTGGTGTGAATGGCTCTGGAATGGGCTTCCAAGGATTCAACACATCGTTCGGAATAGAATTCGATACGTACATGAACAGTGCTGATCCTACAACCGGTCAGAACATGAATGACCCCACCTACGATCATGTCGCATTTCTAAAAAATGGTGTTGTCAATCATGCCACCCCAAACAATCTCGCAGGTCCTGTTCAAGCTTCCTCAACCAGTATTAATATCGAAGACGGACAAGATCATTTGGTTAGAATAACCTGGAACCCAACGACTATGTTGGTTCAGCTTTTCTTTGATTGCAATCTAAGACTCAGCGCCACGGTTGATCTATTGGGAACCATTTTTACAACCAACTCTGTAGTCTATTTCGGATTTACAGGCTCAACAGGAGGCTTTAATAATCTCCAATCTATCTGTCTTCAAGAAAACATCATTCCATCACCAGAATCCGTGTCTATTTGTCCTGGTGAAAGTGTTGTTCTTAACGCTGGTGGCGATTCAAACGGAACTTTCTCATGGTCACCTTCAACGAATCTTGACAACGCTTCAATCCAAACTCCCACGGCATCCCCTACCACAACCACCGTTTATACCGTCACTACATTGAATCAATGCGGTATTCCAATCGAACAAGAATTTGAAGTGATAGTGCTACCATCACCCAATGTGAATGCCGGAGCAGATGATTCATATTGTGAAAATGAAACCTACCAACTTCAAGGCAGTGTTTCCAACATCATGGCGTATGCCTGGTCCACTTTGGATGGCACGATTGATTCGGGACCCAATGTCTTAACCGGCTTCGTTTCTGCCCCTGGCACTTATACTCTCGAAGCAATATCACCAAACGGTTGCGTACTTTCAGATGACGTTGTTATCACCGAAACTCCACTTCCAACAGTAGAACTTGGAAATGATCTTATCGTTTGTGAAAATGACGAAACGATTATTACACTCACCAATACGTATGACCAAGTGTCCTGGTCTACAAATGAAACATCGCAATCAATAACAGTTGGCGCAGGAAATTTTTCGGTAACAGTTACAACAAACAGCTGTTCCGCCTCAGATAACATTGTGGTGAGTGAAGAGATACTTCCACTTGTAGATTTGGGAAATGACATTAGTATTTGTGAAACTTCAGAACTTATTTTAGATGCTGGTCTAGTTGTAATCTGGAATGATGGTAGCGAAAGCCAAACATTAGATATTACTTCTTCAGGAGAATACACAGCCACATTCGAATCGAACGGTTGTTCGGTTTCTGACGAGATTGAAATTACAATTGATCAAGTTCCCGTTTTTTCGCTTGGGCCTGACCAGTTTATTTGCGAGGGTGAATTAGCTACATTCAATGCTCCTCAAAACGCTACTTGGAGTACGGGAGAATTTGCTGTTTCCATCTCTGTTTCTCTTCATGGCGAATACTGGGCGACAATCCAGCAGGGCGCATGCAGCTATACCGATGAAATAGAAGTTATGGGAGAAATACCTCCTATCGTTGATTTAGGATTTGATCGCACTCTGTGCAACAATACAGATCTTGTTTTGTCGGCGCTCGACGAAAACATCGCTAGCTATCTCTGGAATACAGGCTCGACCAATGATAAAATTTCTCCCTCTGGATCAGGCGAATATTCTGTGATTGTAGAAAATGTTTGTGGTATCGCTTCTGACACTGTTCTTATAACTTTCGAAGAATGCGACTACTTCATTTACACACCGAATTCATTCACACCAAACCAAGATGGAACAAATGATGTGTGGCAAGTTTCCACTTTTAAAATTGATACTTACGAGGTCTACATTTACGACCGTTGGGGCAATCCTGTTTTCCACTCGATGGATCCAAATGAAGCGTGGTTAGGTGAATTTCAAAATGGTGAATACTACAATCAATCCGGTGTATACAACTACCTAATCAAATACACCGCCGACACCATAGACGCGCAATACCTAAGAGGGCACATCACGCTCTTGCGCTAGCGCTGCGCGCATGGATGATGGATGATGGATGATGGGGAAAAACAAACTATCAAACTACCACACCCTTCGGGCTAACGTAATACGCCCCTTCAGGGCTACCAAACTACCACACCCCTTCGGGCTACCGTAATGCGCCCCTCCGGGGCTACCAAACTACCAAACTATCAAACTAAAATCACTGTCTCACCGCCACACTGTCTCACTGCCAAACTGTAATCACTGTCTCACTCTATCACCACCTCTATCTGCCGATACCCCGCGAATACGCCAAGTCCTCCTTCTACATTTGAATAGATAATAGATGGCTCTGAGAATGGATCTCCGGGTGATTGATTGTACACTGTTTTATGATAGCGTTGATACTCTTCTGAGCCTCGAATTACAAATGCTTTTACACTAAGAATCGGATTGTCGCTACCATAATAAGCGGTCATTTCATGCTCATTGTAAAGTAAATTTCCATCTAAAGAATTATCATCAGCATAATCCTCACTTACATAAATATTGGTCATAAATTGATCTTGCAGAACGTAATAAAACCTATAATAATCAAAGCTACTCGAGGGATCGGTTAATGTCTGTTTGATTGTCACTTTCGTTTGTTCTCCATAAAAATCATTGCTAATTTGCTCTACTTGAAAACTAGAACTTTGAACGATTGCAGCATTTAATGGAATCGTTGTATTGGCTCTCACTGTTTCACCATCAGGAGCTGTAACTGTAAGAGTATAATTTCCACCTGGGACTAATGGAAATACATCTGTACCCACCTCATAAAATTCAGTTTCAGGGTTAAAAATAAATTCAGCAGAAATACTACCATTACTTATAACCACGTACATATCCTCTTCCACATTGCTCGTATATGGATAGTTTCCATCACCATCAGAAAATACAGGATTCGACTTGAAAACAGCGGCTTTGATAATGGTCAACTCATCACTAATAAAACAGTTTACCACAATTTTCGGATCTACTTCTGGTAAGGGAATATCTGCATCCGTTGTGCATGAAGAAACCAATATCATCGCGCTCAACATAGCCAATAGCAGTTGACTGAGAGATTTTATATTTTTTGAAAACATGTTCATTGCAATTAGAATTTAAAGGTCCAAGAAACGGAAGGAAGGATTGGGAAAAGAGAAATCTGTTGCAAAAT
>JBIIBU010000086.1:0-7453 GCA_044239235.1 Flavobacteriales bacterium | reverse complement strand
TTAGAAGTTCAGGCTGGTGTGGTATTTTTCTATTTCTTTTTGATGCTTTTTTCTAGTGTTGAGCAAAATGTTGCTGAAAGGCATTGTATTTGAGTTCATTAACACATTTTGAACATGCGCAAAAAGTGGGGTTGAAAACGTTACCTTTGCACCACTTTATTAGGATTAAAGCATGTCACAAATAGAATTACTTCTGCCTAAAATGGGCGAAAGTGTGGCGGAAGCCACCATTATTAAGTGGGTTAAAAAAGAAGGTGAGACTGTGAAAGCAGACGAGCCTATCATTGAAATCGCTACAGACAAAGTTGATAGCGAGGTTCCGTCACCAGAGGATGGTGTTTTGCTCAAGTGTCTAGTGAAAGAGGGAGATGTTGTTCAAGTTGGGCAACCTATTGCTCTTATTGGTACCGGTGCTTCTACATCTACATCCGCGTCTGCTACACCTGCCGCTGCACCTGCCGCTGCGCCTGCTGCACCTGCTGCTGTATCATCACCTGTTGTTCAAGTGGAGGCTGCTGCTATTACTGATCCACTCGCAGTTGAAGTTTTGAAAAATGGTCCAAGCGGGAAGTTCTATTCTCCGCTTGTAAGAAATATTGCGAAAGAGGAAGGCGTGTCTATGAACGAGCTTGAATCAATTGCTGGAAGCGGCCAAGGCGGTCGTGTTACAAAAGAGGATGTATTGGCATTTATTGCCAATCGTTCGAAAGGCGGTTCTGCTCCAGTTGCTTCTGCCCCTGCAGCATCGACTGCATCAGTTGCACCAGTTGCTGCTGCACCTGCCCACAAGCCAGCAGTTTTTGTCGGCGCAAATGACGAAATCGTTGAGATGGATCGTATGCGTAAACTGATTGCTGATCACATGGTGATGAGTGTTCAAACTTCACCACACGTGACAAGCTACGTGGAAGCTGATGTAACTAATATCGTGATGTGGCGCGAGAAAGTGAAGAAAACTTTCGAGCAAAAACACAAAACAAAATTAACCTTCACTCCATTGTTTATTGAAGCAGTAGCGAGAGCTATTAAGGACTTCCCTGGGGTGAATGTTTCTATTGACGGCACAAAAATTATATACAGACGCGATATCAACGTTGGAATGGCTGCGGCACTACCAAGCGGCAATTTGATTGTTCCAGTTATCAAAAATGCAGATCAATTAAATCTCGTTGGTTTGGCTAGTAAGGTGAATGATCTTGCAGATAGAGCTCGCGCAAATAAATTGAGCCCAGATGAAATCCAAGGCGGTACATACACTTTGACGAATGTGGGAACTTTTGGAAACGTAATGGGCACGCCTATTATTAATCAACCGCAAGTCGCAATTCTGGCAGTTGGTGCCATCAGAAAAAAACCTGCTGTAATTGAAACGCCTTATGGAGATACTCTAGGTATTCGCCACATGATGTTCCTTTCACACAGCTATGATCACCGTGTTGTGGATGGTGCGCTTGGAGGAAGCTTCGTTCGTCGCGTTGCCGACTACCTCGAATCATTTGATTTGGATCGCGAGATTTAAACTATTTCGCTTTTAATTAGTACTTTAGACGACTTAAATAGACACTTTGCAAAACTGAATTTGATGAGACGCTTATTTTTCTTTTTGTTATTTATACTTCCAGTTCTCGCGAATAGCGCTGTAACACAACCTCCAAAAGACCGTGGAGATTATACCTCTCTTTTTCTAGAGGGAAATAAGCTAATGGAAGAAAAACTTTGGATGGAAGCCATTAAGCAATGGAAGACCATACTAGAAACCGACCCTAACAATCCCAATGTAAATTATAAAATGGGCTATTGCTTGCTTCAAACCACTAGCTCCAAGAAAGAAGCTTTGAGTTATTTGGAAGTGGCTGTGGCTAAAAAAGTGAGTAAAAATTACGATGCATTTGATCCAATGGAGCGCAAAGCTCCGGTTGATGCATTATACTACTTAGGCCTAGCTCAACATTTAAATTATCAGTTGGATCAAGCGATAGAGAGTTTTGAAAAGGTAAAGAATTCAATCAGTCAAAAGCATAGGATTTATGGCTTAGCCGAAAGAGGTCTTGCACAATGCCAAGAGGCTAAAATTCAGATTGCTAATCCAAAGTCTTATGTTATTACTAACCTAGGTCCTACAGTAAATGGTCCTTACAACGATTTCAGCCCTGTTCTCGCATTGGACGAAAGTTCATTGTTTTTTACGAGCCGTCGTCTTCGTCCAGATTCTACAAATAGCAGAAATATTGATCCAGAAACATATGAATTTAAGGAGGACGTTTATGTTTCCTTTAAGGATATGGAAGGTCAATGGGGAGCGCCCGAGATTTTGAACTTGAACTCAGACGATCAAGATGCGACAATCAGCGTTTCACCAGATGGTCAAACTTTGTTTGTTTACCGAGATAGCTTGGGTGATGGTCGAATTATGTACAGCAAGCTAATCGGGGAAATCTGGAGTGACCCAGCTAAATTGGGTTCCGACATTAACTCGCCATATTGGGAAACACACGCTACTATTTCTGCCGATGAATCAGTGCTCTATTTTGTATCTGATCGTCCAGGTGGACTTGGTGGCCGTGATATCTATCGCTGCGTGAAATTGCCGAATGGCGAATGGAGCCGCGCATTGAATGCTGGTCCAACCATCAATACTCGATATGATGAGGATTCACCATTCCTTACTCCTGATGGAAAAGGAATGTACTTCGCTTCTCAAGGTCACAATAGCATTGGTGGATTCGACCTTTTCTTTACCAAACTTGGTGAGGACGGAGAGTGGTCAACGCCTTCAGGAATGGGATATCCACTCAATTCTGTAGATGACGACGTTTTCTTCCAACCAATGGCCGATGGCCAGCGCGCATTCTACTCTTCTGAAAGAGACGGTGGCTATGGTAAAAAAGATATTTATTTAATCAATCTTCCATCCGATGATAACAGCAGCAAGCTCGCTGTCTTGAAAGGTTTCATCATTGGTGAAGATGGAAAAGATCTTCCAGATGATTTGAAAATTGTAGTAACGAATGACAAGTCTGGTGAAGTTTCGGAATACAAGCCAAGAAAACGTGACGGTGGTTACTTGGCAATCTTGAATCCTTGTACTAACTATCACGTTGACTACTATCAAGGCAAAGAAAAAATCAAGCAAGATAAAATTGAAGTGCCATGCGAAAGCAACTTCTTGGAGCTCGAGCGTGAGGTTTACTTGATTCCAGTTACGCTAGGAAAAACATCAACGCCAAAAGAAGAAACTCCAATCGTTGAAGTTCCTAAAGTGGAAGAACCAAAGAAAGAAGAACCGAAAGTAGAAGAGCCGAAGAAGGAAGAGCCGAAAGATTTGGGATATGATGCAAATAATCCAATCAAAACTCAATTCATCGAATCATTGGGCTACGCTGAATTCTCTCGTTACTTCGTTTACGATTCAAAAGACTTTGGTGCTAAAGAAGTGAAGTTCCAACAATTTGTTGATGATGTAGAAAAGATTGTCAAGAACAAAGGGAAAATCACCATCAGCATAGAAGCAAGTGCTTCTCGAGTGCCATCTTCCAAGTTTAAAAGCAACGAGGAGTTATGCAGTTGGAGAGGTCAATCAGCTCAAGACATGATTGCTAATGAGCTTATAGCACGTGGTTTCAAACGTGGAACTGACTTCGTATTTACTGAACCTGTGAATTTGGTTCAGGGTAAGGTATATGAGATGGACGCTGAAGCGAATAAAGCTATTTACGAGCAATTCCAATACATTAAGATTAAAGTTGAAGGATAGTATCCTACACAAATAAAAATGAGAAACCCTCGGAGACTCCCCTCCGAGGGTTTCTTTTGCTACCCTCCACCGAATTAATCGGTGTGCTACTCTGTGAACGGTGAACGCACTTTATTTTCATTTATTTTTTACAAAGCCAACTTCGCATTAGGTTTGTAAATATTCCCAATAAAAAGTATGAAGCTGAATTTAAAAAAACCATTGGCATTTTTCGATCTTGAAACAACAGGAGTGGATGTGGCGAAAGATAGAATCGTTGAAATTGCTATTGTGAAAGTAATGCCAGACGGCAATGTTCATACGTATCCAGCCCAACCGGGAAAGGAAAATAGAATTTTGGTGAATCCCCAAATGCCTATTCCAATTGAGTCTTCAATGGTTCATGGAATTTATGATGCAGACGTGAAAGAAGCAGCTACATTCGAAGAGGTAGCTCCTAAATTATTCAAGTTCTTAATGGATTGTGATCTTGGAGGGTTTAATTCCAACAAGTTTGATATTCCATTATTGGCTGAAGAATTTCTTCGCGTTGGAATAGATTTTTCTCTTGCGAATAGAAATCTAATCGATGTTCAGATTATCTATCACATGATGGAACCTCGATCATTGAAAGCTGCCTACAAGTTTTATTGCGACAAAAGTCTGGAAGACGCGCATGAAGCTCTTCCCGATGCGATGGCCACTTTCGAAGTGTTCACAGCCATGCTTGATAAATATGAGAACACAAGCTTCACTGATAAGAAGGGAAATGAAATTATTCCTATTGTAAATGATATGGAGAAAATTCATGAATTTACTGAGAGGAAGAAAAAAGTGGATTTGGCAGGTCAGATTGTATACAATGACGCAGGAGAAATTGTATTCAACTTTGGCAAGTATAAGGGACGCCAAGTCAAAGAAATCTTTGAAGTCGATAAAGGATACTACGGCTGGATTCTCAATGCTGATTTTCCTCTGTACACCAAAAAGGTGCTAACAGATATTAAGAACGGAACCTTTTAATGAACGGGAAAAGAATTACAGTTCTTGTTTCTAATGACCTTGAGTTTGATCAAAGGGTAGCTAAAGTATGTTCTACACTCGAACAGCTGGGCTATCAAATTACCCTTGTAGGAAGAATGCTCCCAACGAGCAGGCATTTCGAAAGGTCTTACCCTACGAAGCGATTTAAGCTATTGTTTGAAAGGGGGGCTTTATTCTACGTAGCCTTGAACATTAGAATGTTTTGGTATTTATTATTCGCCAAAACAGATGTGATTCTTGCCAATGATCTCGATACTTTATTACCTGCATTTCTTGTTTCGAAATTAAGAGGCAAGGAATTGGTTTATGATAGTCACGAGTATTTCACCGAAGCTGAAGGATTAACTGGTCGAGGTTTTCAGAAAAAGGTATGGTTAAGTATTGAGCGTTTTGTTTTTCCGAAATTAAAACACGTCTATACCGTTAACGAAAGTATCGCAAGTATCTACCGTGATTTGTATAATGTGAAAGTCGATGTGGTTAGAAATATTCCTAGAATATCTCACTTAGAACCGAGTGAGCGTTCGGTATTGAATTTACCTATTGATAAGCACATCATTATTCTTCAAGGCGCATATCTAGACCCTGATCGCGGTGGAAAGGAAGCGTTGCAGTCAATGGCTTTTTTGGAGAATGCAGTATTGGTCATTATTGGCAGTGGCAGAGAAATGCCATTGCTAAAGCAACTTGCAGGTCAACCGGAGTTCAGCTCCAAGGTGATTATTTTGGATAAAATGCCAGCAGATAAATTGAGAATGTACACTCAGGTCGCTGATTTGGGATTGTCATTGGATAAGCCACTGCACTTGAATTATAAATTGTCATTGCCGAATAAGCTTTTCGATTATATCCATGCTGGAATTCCCGTTGTTGTCTCAGATTTGCCAGAGCTTCGACGAGTTATAAAAAGCTATAATGTTGGCTGGCTTGTGTCGGCAGTTGAGCCCCGCCAGATAGCTCAAACGATTCAATATGCGTTGCAGTCGGAAGAACTTAAAGAAAAGAAAGCAAACTGCATTAAGGCAGCGACAGAGTTGAATTGGGAAAATGAAGAAAAGGTGCTCAAGCGAATATTTTCTTTCTGAAAAATTTGAGAGGCACCCATAGGCAGTTCAGCAGAAATAGGGCAGAGGATAATCGTTTTCTTTTCATCTTCAACTCTTCTTTATAAAGAGACCATGTCACTTGCTTTGATAATCCAGCAGCCTCACAAATGGCAATCGTTTGATCTAGTTTGTAAGCACTAATTTTTTCTTCAAACCACTTCAAGTGCAAATCATAATCTCCGAAGATTTTATAATCTGTATTGAATAATTCATTTTGAAAAAGAGTTGTTCTGTAGAAACAACCTTGTTGGTGTAGTGAATTTCTGAAGTAAAGTGCGGCGGAGAAGCTGCTGCAGTGCACTTCAGGAACCGCTTTATTCTGTATGTGAATATTTCGAATATGTCCAAATGCCAACGACACATCTGAAGTGAAATGAGAAGCAACATGCTCTAATATTTCATCTGAAGCCAACTTGTCATCAGCGCCTAAGACATAAATAATGTTTCCTTCAGCTGCCTTGATTCCTTTGTTGACTGCATCATAAACGCCGTTATCTTTCTCTGAAATAATAAGCGAAATATTCGCTTCATTGGCTTTGAGAATAGCGGCAGTACCATCTGTTGATTTTCCATCAACGATAATAAGATCTTTGTGAGAATAGGTTTGGGAAACTACAGAATCAATCGCCGTTTGCAAGGTTTCCTCAGCGTTGAAGCAAGGAATAATGACGGTGAAATGATTGGGTTTATTCATTAATTGGCGAATGAGTGAACATCGCTTTCCACTACAGTTCCGTTCTCAACGAGTAGTATACGACTGCTAAATTTTTGCATAGTTGCATAGTCGTGAGAAGCCATAAGAACAGTTGTGCCTGATTTGCTAATTGCAAGAAGTAGGTTCAAGATTTCAAGACTGGTTTGTGGGTCGAGATTACCTGTAGGCTCATCAGCAAGGATAAGATGAGGGGTGTTGAGCAGCGCGCGAGCAATAGCAATACGTTGTTGCTCGCCACCACTCAATTGATGAGGCATATTTCCACCTTTTCCATCTAATCCCACAAGGTCAAGAACACTAGACATACGACTTTCCATCGCTTTCTTGTCATTCCATCCCGTAGCGCGGAGCACAAATTCTAGATTGTCATTCACTGAACGGTCTGTGAGCAATTCGAAATCTTGAAATATGATCCCCAATTTTCTTCTTAGAAAAGGCACTTGTGAACGCTTGATATTATGAAGGTCATACCCACAGCAATGCCCTGTTCCAGATATAAGCGGTAGGTCAGCATAGAGAGATTTAAGTAAACTGCTCTTACCTGATCCTGTGCGACCGATAAGATAAATGAACTCTCCACTATGTACTTCTAGATTGACATCCTTTAACACTACGTTTTCACGTTGTTGGATTTGTGCATTCTCTAGTTTGATAACCACTTCAGGATTTGACATCGCTTTTCTAATTATGGCTACAAGTTACATTTTGAAAAAATAGAAATACTTCTTGAATTCGAAGATTATCAACATCATCAGTTGAAGTAGAAACGAACCGCTAGAATATCTCTTTTAATGCTAGGTATATTGTTGGTGTAGTAATCGTCTGGAGTGGATAAAAGTAGATTTGTCAATCCAA
>JBIIBU010000085.1:0-7552 GCA_044239235.1 Flavobacteriales bacterium | reverse complement strand
GAAAGCACAAAAAATCGCTAAAATCTCTACATTTCGCTTGTGCTTACAGTTAGACTTTTTCGATGTCCACTCCAATTTTTTTCAAGTAACAGATATAGCATATTCAGAGAACTTCAGTTTCGAGGACTTCCTAATTTTTGTTGATATCGCTGACAAGAACCGTATTCTCGATTTCCTATCTCCTAAAAGCACACTTGAAAAAAGAGAGGAAATTGAATTCTGCCTAATTAACTCCGATAAATCAAAGAAGTACTTATACTGCGCAGGAGAATTCAATAAAGATATTGCTTCAAATCAGGTGTTTTTTAATGGAATTATTCAAGACTTATCTGAAATTAAAGAAAGGCAGAAAGAAATAGAACAACTTTCTTTAGTTGCTAAGAATACTTCAAATGCCGTTATAATAACAGACCTAGAGAAAAAAATTCTTTGGGTTAATGAAAGTGCTGAAAGAATCACTGGATACAAAAATAGCGAGCTTATTGGCAAAACTCCACGAATTTTTCAATTTGAAAAAACAAACCAACAAAAAGTAAAATCTATTAATGAATCTCTGGCGAAGTTTGAAGAAATCAAAGAAGAATTATTAAATAAAAACAAAAACGGCGAAGAATATTGGATTAGTATAAATATAGTAGCGCTCAGAGATGACAAGAATATACCCTTTGGGTTTATGGCTATAGAAACAGACATCACTCAAACTAAACATCTTCAGGTTCAAAGAGAGCAATATGTAGAAATGCTCGAGGAAAGCAGGTCTCAAATCAGAAAAATGAATGCTGAACTTGAGCAAAAGGTAATTGAGAAAACAAAAGATATTCAAAGACTAGCTTTATTTCCTCATCAAACCCCAAACCCCATTATTGAGATTGATCTAGAATCTGAAACATTACTATATCAAAACCCATCGTCTATTAAGAGATTCGGCGACTTAAGAAATGATTCCTACAAGCATGTTAAAGAGGTTCTTGGTCTTCAAAATATTGAAGCTAACTATTCGAATGCTGTTGATGAAATTTATTTTGCCAACTATATATTCGAACGAAACCTTTACATTTTAGAAAACAAAATTCTCAGAATCTACTTGCATGATATTACTGACAGACAAAAAAACGAAAAGTCACTTGTGCTACTTGTACAGCAACTGAAAAAAACAGAACAAGAACTAACAGACAAAAAAGTTGCGCTTGAAAACTCCCTAGAAAAACTTCAACAGACACAACAACAAATCATCAATAAGGAAAGATTGACAGTGCTCGGAGTCCTTATCGCAGGAATCGCGCATGAAATCAATAATCCTCTCGGTGCTATCAGAGCTTCTGGTGAAAATTTAATTGCTCTATTAAATGATCTTTTCTTTAAAGAGATTATTCAATTTACTAAAGATGAAATTGCTCAATGCGCAGAGTTTGTTGGGTCTCTTCAAGTCAAATCAATCACAAGTATTGAGCAAAGAACATTCGCCAAAAATTTAGAGCTTCAAATAACTGAAACTTTTCCATCTTTAAGTAATATAAAGTCATTAGCTAAATCATTAGCTCAAATGGGAATAGAAAGCCTGAATGATGACATTCTGGCTTTCCTAAACCAAACAAAAGCCGAAGCTCTGCTAAATCTCTGTTTGCGGATGTACAACATTAAAAACTCAACAATCGTTATTAAAAAAGCCGCAGAGCAGGGATCAAAGGTTGTAAATGCACTAAATAGCTTTTCCCATGGGACTGAAGGCAAACCAATGGCTTCTTTCAATCTAAACGAAAACCTCGAAACCGTAATTATAATACTATGGAGCAAGATTAGGTCCGGTTCACAAGTAGTAAATAATATACCAAAAAACATCGAGATTTTCGGATATGAAGACGAGCTAACTCAAGTGTGGACAAATATTATTATCAATGCCCTTCAGGCTTCAGATTACTCTTGTTCTATCACCGTGAATTATCATGAAATCAATCAAAACCATGAAATAATTATTTCCAATGATGGCCCGAGAATTCCTGAAAATATAATCGATAAATTATTTGACCCATTCTTTACAACCAAAAACAAAGGCGAGGGTACAGGACTAGGTTTAAATATTGTAAAGCAGATTATAGAAAAACATGAAGGTACAATACATGTTAATTCCTCCGAAGATTTGACTTCATTTATCATCCAAATACCCACATCCTCAATATAACCAGTAATAAGAATTTCATGAATTTAAATAAGAAAATAGCCATTATTCTAGTTGATGATGATCCACTAATTCTCGACGTACTAAGAATTAATGTAGAGAGGTCTGTTGAGAATAATGCAGAGGTGATTTGTGCTTCAAGTGGGCCAGAAGCACTTGAATTAATCCAAGAGTTAATAACCGAAAACGAATACTACATCGGAGTGATTTTAAGTGATTTTCTCATGCCTAAAATGCTTGGATCAGAGTTCCTTTTAAAAGCAGACAGCCTACTTCCACATTCAAAGAAAATAATGCTGACAGGCCAAGCTGAAGCGGAAAAAATAATAAACCTATTGTGTGAGATGGAAATGTTCCGTTTTATAACAAAACCTTGGAACCCTCAAACACTTATCACACAAGTTAAAAAAGCACTAGACGAGTTTGTTTATTTAAAAACACTCGAATTGAATCAAAACCCTGTAAGAGCCAACGCCAATTAACTTTAATTTCTGTCTTTTAGGGTTAAAAAGTAACCTCTCTTACAATCTCGATTCTATCTCTCAAGACCTGCCCAGGGAACGTAGCGTCAGCGGAGTGAAGTCGAAGCGCCGCACTGAGTTCATCACAGGGACCGGTCCCAATCCGTGGACAAACCCCATTGAGAATGAAGAATCGAAAATCAAAGAAAAAAATCCCCCCGGAGAGCAAATGAAATTTTAACCTCAAAGCAATCATGAAGCCCTTGATCCGAGGGGACTATTGAGTTTCAAGTATTAAGTGTTTAATACTCCCCAAAGAAGTAACTCCTTTCACAAATACCTATACGGCGATTCCCGTAGTTCGCAAAACTTCTGACCCTTCAAACAGTTTATATTTACATCATGAAAATTTATACGAAAAAGGCGACGACGGAACCACTGGACTACTAGGCAGAAAACACGTTCCGAAACACCACCTTAGAATCGAAGCATATGGAACTGTCCATGAACTCAACTCATACCTCGGAATCCTCCGCGATATCCAACCGCTGCATCAAGATATCATCCTCGAAATTCAAGACCGACTTTTCACGCTCGGTAGCCACCTCGCTGTGGACCCTTCTCACGTTGGTAAAATAAAGCTCCCTGAAGTTTCCGAGCAAGGTATCACACGCCTCGAAAATGAAATGGATGCCATGGACGAGGTACTGCCTCCTATGAAAAACTTCGTTCTGCTTGGCGGACATATTGCAGTATCGCACTGCCACGTGGCTCGAACCATCTGCCGGAGAGCTGAAAGATGTGTGGCTTCGCTCAATGATCATGAACCAGTAGAAGCCATCATCATGACATACCTCAATCGACTAAGCGATTACCTTTTCGTGCTGTCGCGAAAACTCACGATGGAGCTTGATGCCATTGAGAAACCTTGGCTCCCAAAATAGCCCCTTGACAACGCCTCGCGAATATCGTACCTTCGCCCCCCAATTTTCTAAATCATAATACATTGATTTCAACCATGAAGCTGGGTCAGTTTCGTTACAAACTGCCACCCGAACTAATTGCCCAGTACCCTGCAAAGCATCGCGATGAGTCCCGCCTTATGGTGGTTCACAAGAGCACAGGTAAGATCGAGCACCGTATGTTCAAAGACATTCTCGATTACTTCGACGAAGGCGACGTAATGGTAAACAACAACACTCGCGTTTTCCCTGCTCGTATGTACGGCAACAAAGAGAAAACTGGTTCGATGATCGAAGTATTTATGCTCCGCGAATTGAATGCTCAAAGCTTGCTTTGGGACACAGTTGTTGATCCAGCACGTAAAATCCGTATCGGTAATAAACTTTACTTCGGTAAAAACGACGAACTCGTTGCCGAGGTAATCGACAATACTACTTCAAGAGGTCGCACATTGCGCTTCTTATTTGATGGTACGCACGATGAGTTCAAAAAATTGATCTACGAACTAGGCGAAACTCCGCTTCCTAAGTACATCACTCGTCCAGTTGAACCAGAAGATGAATTCCGCTATCAGACAATCTACGCTAAGCACGAAGGTGCTGTAGCTGCGCCTACCGCTGGTCTTCACTTCAGTCGTGAGCTCTCAAAACGCCTTGAAATCAAGGGTATCAACATGGCAGAACTTACACTTCACATCGGACTCGGAACATTCCGCACCGTAGAAGTTGAAGATCTTACTAAGCACAAAACAGACAGCGAGCAACTTATTATCCCTGCAGAAACTGCGGATATGGTAAACGAAGCGAAAGCAAATGGTCGTCGTGTATGTGCAGTTGGAACTACCGTTGTACGTGCCTTTGAAAGCAGTGTGAGCACAAATAATTTGCTTAAGCCATTCGACGGATGGAGCAGCAAATTCATTTTCCCTCCATACGATTTTCAAATTGCAGATAGCTTGATCACGAATTTCCACGAACCTGAAAGTGTGTTATTGATGACCACTACAGCGTTTGGCGGATATGATCTTGTAATGCAAGCATACCAAGAAGCTATCAAAGAAAAGTATCGTTTCTTCTGCTACGGAGATGCGTTGCTTATCTTGACCTAATATTTATTCTACATACAATACCAAAGAACATGAAAGCTGCGTCTATTCGCCTTTGCGTGACTTTGGTATTGTTTTTTTCTCTAAGTCAAATTGCGATTTCTCAGTCGAGAAAATCCGATCTCACTCTCGTTGGTAAAGCTCTATTCAAAGAAACAGTTGAAGGCAATCTTCAACCCAGAGCGTATGTTGCCACACATCTCAATAAAGACAATCCAAGACTTGTTGCCATCGTGCTAGATGCATCGCTCGGCATCTTCGGTATGCACCGCATCTACCTCGGCACCGACGCCAAAGTTCCCGTGTTCTATACATTGACACTAGGCGGCGGAATGGTGCTCTGGATCGCAGATCTAGTGCTCCTAATCACCACAGAAGACATCACCAAATTCATGAACAACCCGAATGTGTTCATGTGGAATGAGAAGAAGCTCTAAGTACGAAGTTTTGAGTACGGAGTAAGAGGTCAAGCAACCTTCCTCTCCTTGCACTCGCCCTCCTTGGCTACCAAGTGTACAAACCCCTTGTGATCTATATATCCGCACCAACCCGTTACCAACCAACCATCATTGAATAATCGCTTTCCTCCCTCAATATTTTGATCCAATACTGCTGGACCTTTAATTAAAATCTCACCCACTTCTCCACTTGGTAACTCAACCGAATAATCATTCGGTTTGCAAATCTTCACCGCCACTCCTGGCAATGGCTTGCCAATAGAATCTTCATCACTCGCCTCCTGAAACAGCGGACGACCAACAATATCACTGGAATTGATGTTGAGCAAATTCACCGCAAACACAGACGACGATTCGTTCAATCCCGCGCATGTCAATACTGATATCCCTCTATCATTCAACGATTGTACTGTGGCATTTAACGGATGAATATCTGCTGTGAATATGTGGGTCAACTCTGCAATATTTCTCTTTTCGGCCAACGCACTCACCGCTGTCAACTGTCCTGGACTTGCAATCACCAATTGGTGTGAACTACCTGTCAAGGTATTCGCAAACTGCTCATCAGTCGCACCGTTTGGAAGCATCTCTACCGAAAAATCCGACATCAAGGGAAGCAAAAACTCTAACACAAAACCAAAAGAATTATGCATCTCCAAATCACACAACATCGAACTTCCTTTATCAAAATGATACACCTGACGCAGACCAATAATCACCGCATTGATCTGCTGCTGATATACAGGAATCGCTCTGACCAATTCTCTTTTTTCTTTTTCAAAAAATAATGCAACTGGCAATTCGGCCTTCGCTGAAGTGAACAACGACATCACTCGCTTGCGCGCCACTTTCAAATTCTTGCAAATCACATTCACGGGAACACCTTTCTCCATCGACGCTTCCAACTCATCGATAAACACCACGGCATTCTCTGTCGGTGCCCAATGACTAAAATTGATGTCTTTAGTAGTAATCAACAACCCTGCATTCGAGCGATTGATCGCAAACAAACGCTGCTCATTCGTCCAATTCGGATCGATTGGAACAATGGTTTTCTTATTCATCAATAACCACAAATAAATCAACATCGACTGTGGACCTTTTGGCAATAAAACAGCCGCCGTGGTTTCTTTCTCCAACGATTTTCCAAGGGCAGCGCCAAGCTTCGACAATTGCTCTGGCAAATTAGAATACGCATGTTTCTTTCCTTCATATTTCCAAAAACCAACGGGCTCATTGCTCAGCACGCGACCAATGCGGGTGCTAATCGTTGGCTGATCCATCAAACGTTTCGAGAAATTCTCTACTTCCAATTCTTTGATACACTGACGCAATGCAAATGCACTCACTCCTCCTTGGATCGGCACACCCACATTGATTCTTACTTTTCTGCGAAGCGTAGAAAAAGAAAAACGCAACATGTGCTTGCGACCAGCACGATATGAAAACGGAGTTCCAGAAACATTATCAAAATGAATTGGAACAACCGGTCCAGTGATAAGCTTTGAAAGATGCTCAACACCTTTTTTAAATTCCAAAATTTGTCCTGTTCTTGAAACAGTGCCCTCAGCGAAGATGGCTACCAAGTATCCAGCATTCACTTGTTCCGAAACAGCTTTATTAAATGACTCGAAATCATTCTTACCGTAGAAAAGGCTTTTTGTAGATATCGGCATTCATCACAAAACTCACCGGACGGGAATTAAGACATACCATCAATACGAAGTCCATGTAGCTAGTGTGATTGCCCACCAAAAGCGCCCCTCCCTCTGAAGGGATGTTCGAAGCACCAGTGATGCGAAGTCGATAGATGACTCTTCCTAGAAGTTTTACAAACGTTCTAAGGAATGTGGCTAACAGGGTGATCATGATTGTTTTCATGGAGCAAATAACATTCACGCCTTCTCGCTCCAAAAGTCTTCTTTCAAATTAAACGTAGTTTTACTTTTTCCTTAAAATATTCCATAAGTACTGTAATAATTACACTTTCTTCCTATATTCATCTTTCAAAACGTAGTTTAAAAAGCACCAAATGGACTATCTCGAATCCAGTATTTCGCTGATGGATGAGCCTTCAAAAAAGAGTTTTCGCGCCTATCTGCAGCGCGTAAAACTCTCTGAACGAACGCTTCAACTCTTCGAGCTCATTAGCGCCAACCCTGAGACCGACGGTCAAACGCTCGCCCAAAAGCTCTATAAACCTGTTAATCTCAATGCTTATCATAGTTTGAGAAAAAGCCTACTATCGCAAATTGAGGAATTCATTACCCTTCGGGAAATAACCAACACGGAACACAATCCCCAACGTGTGCTTTCCATGGCCAAGTATTTTCTCGAAAACAACGACCGCGAATCTTCGAGCAGTTACTTGAAAAAAGCAGTACTACTG
>JBIIBU010000084.1:0-7566 GCA_044239235.1 Flavobacteriales bacterium | reverse complement strand
CGATTTACAGACTTTTCTTGGAAGGCAATGATGGACACAAGTATTACACCTCGACACTTAATATACTAGCAAGATTTATCGACTTCAAGTCATGGAATGATTTTTATTTTGATGTTTTGTTGAATGAGGATGTTTCTGGAATTTCTTCTCAAGAAACGTTCGGTAGATCAGAGCCAAGTTTGATTGATTTTACCATCAAATCTAAATCTTGGTTAGTTCTGAATGAGTATTTTGATTCTTTTATAAATGTCAATCGTCAGGAATCTTTTCAAACTTTAGGTTGGAGCATGTATGTCGCCTTATTAAGAAATCCTGAAGTTGAACTTGAGTTTTATCAGAAATTTGCTGGCCATGAAATAGTGAGGAAGACATTTTTTGAATTGGCAGCTGATCCAGATAATTTACTCCCACGTTATCGCGATGCTCTTGAGTTATACATTCAAAATATTCCGAAAATGCCTGAAACTATTCAGAGCAGAGATTATGTTTTTGGATATAGTCTTTTGATAAGGTTTGATTTTTTGCAATTGCAATTGGATAATGTTATTCTGAATTTCGAGATGTATTTTAACAAAGAAGATATTGCGGAGTATTTTAGAAATATCGAGCCTGTTTATCCATTAGCTAGACTTGCCCAGGCTAAATGGCTTTATCTCTATAGCAAAGGAATGAGGGAGGATTTAAATCGCCATGAAATTTGGTGGTTTAAATGGACCAAGCGAAACTGGAATAATTGGGATTTGACTGAAAGGAAAGCTGCCTTGTATTGCGCTGTGGAGGCGTCTATGTTAACTTCTATGGAAGATGCTTTTTATCCTAAAGTAATTTCTCAGTTTAGTGAATTTGTCGAGCAGATATTTGGATCAAGAGCAAATCCTTCGTGTAAGCTATTTTTAGAAAGAACTGAATTTAATGGGGTTCGATTGCAGCGAATGATGCGGGAGACTTTATAATTCATATTGTTTGCCCTTTTCTTATTTTAGCGTCATGGATAGAAAACTCTCCCTTTCTGTTGTAGTCGCTGCACTAGGTTATTTTGTCGATGTTTTTGATTTGCAAGTATTCAATGTTGTGTCTAAACAAAGCCTCGCAAGCATTGGAATAAGTGATCCGGCGCATATTGCTAAATACGATTATCAACTTCTTTTGTGGCAACTTGCCGGTCTGTTAATCGGAGGTTTCCTGTGGGGAATTATTGGCGACAAATATGGTCGACGTAAAATTATGTTTGGTGCTATATTGCTTTATTCCGTTGCAAATATTGCCAATGCTTTTGTGACAGATATTCCGCAATACATAGTAGTACGTTTCTTTGCTGGGCTCGGTTTGGCAGGTGAATTGGGAGGCGCTGTAACATTAGTGAGCGAAATATTTTCCAAAGAAAAACGCGGTTATGCAACCATGATTATCGTGACAATGGGTGCGTGCGGAGCTATTGTGGCGGCGTTAATTAGTAGAACAAGTTTCCATATTTTTTCTCTAGAAAACTGGCAATCGGTCTATGTGCTAGGTGGTATATTGGGTTTGGTTTTATTGCTCATGCGCTCAATGACCATGGAAAGTCATCTTTTCGAACGAGCTGATTTATCCAAAACCCGCGGCAGTTTAAAATTGCTATTCAATGATACGCTTCGTATAAAAAAATATCTAGCGTGCATTGCTATTGGACTTCCCAATTGGTATGGACTTGGAATTTTGATTAAGTTTTCAGAACAATTTGCTTCCACTAATAATGTCCAAGGCGGAACCGTGGCTGTTGGAATTGCGATTATGCTGTTGTTCTCCGGACTTGCTATTGGGGACTTGTTAAGTGGTTGGCTGAGCCAGATTTTTAAAACGCGCAAGAGGATTATTCTTTGGTATTTTAATTTCACCGTTCCGCTTGTCTTGTTTTTTTTATATGGAAAAGGTTTATCAATTGAATCGTTTTATGTGTTGTGTTTTTTGATTGGATTGTCTGTTGGTTATTGGGTGCTATTTGTGAGTATGGCAGCAGAACAGTTTGGTACCAACTTAAGAGCAACTGTAACTACTTCTGTTCCGGGAATGGTGAGGGGATTAGTGATTCCAATGACACTTGCTTACAAATGGCTCGAGACATTTGTTGGAAATGTTCACTCAGCTTCAATTATTGGAGCGGTTGTTTTTTTGTTGGCCTACATTTCTTTGAACTTTCTAAGCGAAACTTTTGGAAAGGATTTGGATTATAATGAGTAGATTGAAAGTGCTATGCAAAAATTGAATTGTGATTTTCAACTCATCATCACTTTGATGATTGAGGCTACTTCTTTTGCTGCGTCAACTGGTAGATATGCTGTATCGCTAATCCCCGAAATGACACGTGTGATATCGTGATCAACTTTTCCTTGAAGGTTCCAAGTTGATGCCTCTGCAGCGGTGATGTAAACAGAGAAGTTGCGGTGTATTGTGCCAGGACGCTCACCTATTATATGGATAATACAGTGTTTGCGTGACGAATCTTTTCCAAATAGTTTTTCGCCCGTTTCGTAGCCTGCGCGAACACGTCCGTTGCGAATAATGATAGATGTTTCTGCGATAGACAAGTTTAGTTCTTTCAATTCTTTATGAATAGAAGGGAGAAATATTTCAAGATGTCCTTCGTCCATGAGTGATCGAGTATTCAAACCGTCTGAAATGATAATTTGTACATCCGGTGTTTTTCTCTTGAATTTCTTTCTGAGACTTTGAATTTTCAGTAACGCTTGCTGTGAAATTTTTTCGCCACTTGCTGGATGATAGACGTAATCAATTCTATTGGCTGACATAGAATCGATGACTATGATTTTACCTATCGACTTTAGATAGGAATTTTCCCATTCTGTCCACAAACAATACTTCGCATCCTTATACAATTCTCGAATTTCTTTGTCCAAAGAAGGCTGTAGTTGCCAAGTATTTTCACCATAGCCTTCTGCAATTGGGACACCTCTTTTACGAACTCGCTTCATAGCAGCTTTACCTTCTGACAGAATAGTCTCATCACTGCGTAAATCTCCTTTCGCTTTGCAATAGCGCAAATAGACTTGGTTGGGCTGACCAAAAATGCTTGTTGGTTTATTATTAGAACCAATTACATCGATTCGCTTAAAAAATTCCCACATGGCGTCATTTACTTTGTAGCCAAATTGCTCGCGCACTCGGACATGATCTGCAAATGAGGAAGTAAGGTAACTGAGCATGGGATCGTTTTTCGTAGGAAGCGCCATGAAATATGCCGGATTTGCAGGCATAATCTTATCAATACACCAGTCGAGGTCATCTAGTGTAACGTCCATATGCAGCGTGGTGCAGATGTCCAGACCTATGGTGAGTCCATGTAATTTGCCCATTACAAGGTCTTCTAAACAACAACGTACGAGCTGTTCTTTTGTACGAAATACTTCGGGTCCGATGAAACCGGCCACATCATTAAGGAATACCCATGGAGTTGTGGTGTGTGTTTTATCGTCTTGCATGCGTTGTTTTAACGCACGTAAAAAACCATATTTGCGTGATTCGTGGACAACCATATCGAATCCTTCGCCATGGCCATTTGTAGCATCTGCTCCTTGTCCTGTTTCTGCGTATAATCCATAGAGTTTTCCTTTTCTTGCGTCGGCGTGCGTCTGCATTTTTTCAATTGTAACATCGAATGTTTGATTGGCATCGACGGTACCCGCTAGACTCTGAAACCAAATTCCTGTTGTACCAGGTTGTACATTTTCGACTTGTGATTGAATATCAATATGCGAAAGCACGCAATTGGGCATTATGTCTTCCAGCTGGAAAGTGACGAGCAACTCGTTTAACGCCTTTTCGATGCGAGCTACCATGATAGGGTCGCTAGAAACAGGATTAGTTCCAAGTACTAAATCTCCTACGCCGTATGACCATGCGTCGAATACTTGCCAAATGATGTCTTCTACATTATCGGTAGGAGAATTGGGTTGCACCCGAGCGCTTACATAACCTTTTGATCCAATTTTACTATTCGGCAAAGCATTGAACACCTTGCTGCTTATGCTTATGAGTTCTTCATTGGACATGAGCTTTACAACTAATGCAATGATGTCACTGGAAAGTGAGGGCATAATCCGCTTAATTGAATCTTCATCAGACTCAAGAAGGAATTTTTTTAATTGACCGAAGGTCATATTGATCACCTCTTTATCAAAAGTAGTAGTGTTTTGAATGAGGTTATATTGTTCGTCTTGAAATAGCGGTTGATTTAGGACATCCGATAAAATTGTGTTGCTAATAAGCAGTCGCGCTGCCAAGCGGTCATTTTCGGTGGCAGCTGCTATGCCTGCAATTTGATCACCTTCTTTGAATTCGTTTGCTGCGCCGACTAGCTGTTTATATAGCTTTATATCAAAGCCACCAGTTTTTCGGCGGATGTATTCGAATATATCTTCATCTACGGATGAATCTTTGATCTCAATAAGTGAAAATGCTGAGTTACTCTGCATTCCGAAAACTTGAGACTTAGAAAGCATCAGCGTGACACTTACCATTCCTAGTTGTGCCAAAAAATCGCGACGAAGTATAGATTTCGGCGACGAGACGTTTTGTTGGCCATTTGGAATTGTTCGGCTATTCTTTATATCAGTTTTAATCTTTTTCACAGGGGAGATAATTGCTTCTAAGGTTGACTTGCTATTTGTTATTTCAATCTTTCCAATTTGCCTTTACGTTTCACGATATTTTTATAGTCCCACTGGATATTTTGAGACTTGTGCAGCCAACGTTCTAGATCTTCTTGATTGATTTCATCAATGCTATTGTAAAAAATTGAAGCGTCTTTGAATTTTTCTCCTACCACATTCAATCCTGCTTCTTCGAAATCAGCACCACTCCAAAACATAAGACGGATGCCTTTTTTCTCTTTGCTATATCCAACAATAGGATTTCCTTCCAAAAACCAAACAGGATGACCATGCCATATTTTGCTCTCTGCAGTGGTTAAGACATTATTTATTATTACCCCCAATGAATCACATATCGAAAGATCTGAGGGCGTTTGTTGGAGGTTGTATTCGGGGATGGACATGGTAGTGGGGTAGTGGGGTAGTGGGGTCTTGTGTAAGTGGAAACAAATGCACACAAGTGAAACCAAATGTACCCAAATGTAATCAGTATCCAGTAACTAGTCACGGGTCGTTGGTCACCAGTCACTAGTCGATGGTCACCGGTCGTTGGTTAGGGCTTGCTTGATTGGAATTACCATCGCATCGATATCTCCCGCTCCTAAAGTCAAGAGTACCTCGGGTTTATTTGACTCGAGATAGGGTAGGACTTCATTTTTTTGAAGAATGTGTTTGTATGGACTTGTAATTTTCTCCAAAAGCATTTCACTTGTCACGCCTTGGATTGGTAATTCTCTTGCCGGATAAATCGGCAACAAAATCGCAACATCTAGGAGGGATAAACTCTTTGAAAATTCTTCTGCGAAGTCTCTTGTACGTGTGAACAAATGTGGCTGGAATATGCCAACGATTTTTTTATCTGGATAAAGCTCTTTCACACTAGAAATGCATGCACGCAACTCTTCTGGATGATGCGCGTAATCATCAATGTATGTAAAGTCTTCATTTCGGATGATGTATTCGAATCTTCTGTGAACACCTTGAAACGTTGCTAATCCTTCACGCACTTCTTCTAATTTCATTCCTGCTAATAATGCCATGGCACATGCTGCGATCGCATTTTCAACATTATGTCGTCCAGGTAGGCCAACTGCTAGGTTGGTCAAGTTTCCAAAAGGGGTATTTAAATCAAATGTGTATTGTCTATTTTCAATGCGAATATTGGTAGCATAGAAATCTGCTGCTTCATCCACGCTGTATTCATACTTGGTGGTATTCTCAGCTAAATGATTCGCTGTAATATCCAATCCTTTCTTTACTACAATGCTTCCGCCTTCTTGCAATTTGCCAGCAAACATCTGGAAGCCTTCTGAAACATGTGATGCATCACCGTAAATGTCTAAGTGATCGGCATCCATTGAGGTGATAACTGATAGTTTTGGACTTAATGTCAAGAACGAACGATCGAATTCATCGGCCTCTACTACTGTCCAATCTGAAATTTCTCCGAGTAATAAATTCGTTTCGTAATTGACTGTGATACCTCCAAGAAAAGCATTGCAATTTTGTTCAGCGGCTTTGAAAAGATGTGCTGTTAAAGAACTTGTAGTCGTCTTTCCATGCGTGCCTGCAATGGCGATAGTAGGTGAAGTGCGTGTGATCATTCCCAGTACTTCACTTCTCTTTTTCATCACATAACCGTTGGTCTCAAACCAAATTCTCTCATTGCTATCTTTTGGAATTGCTGGAGTGTAGACCACAAGTATTTTTTCTTGCGGAGTTAGTTTGATGATTTGCGGAATTTCTAATATGGTGTCATCATAATGCACTGCAATTCCTTCCATTTCCAATTCCGAAGTGAGTGGAGTGTGGGTGCGGTCGTAGCCTATTACGGTTTTGCCGTGATGATTGAAATAGCGCGCTAAGGCAGACATGCCAATGCCGCCGATGCCGAGAAAGTAAATGATTTCGTATTGGTCGAACTTCATATAGCAAAGCTAAGCAATGCCCGCTATTTGCCACATATTTTGAAAACCTGTGACGCAATTAGACGGTCGGCCTCTGGATGCCCCAATTCTGCTATGTTTTTGCTCATTGCAGCACATAGGTCTTGATCGGCTTTTAATTCCAAAATAGCCTTCTCTAATTCGTTTATTGCCTCGGAATCTTTGACTAAAACTGCTGCACCTTTATTCACTAATGCCATGGCATTTTTGGTTTGATGGTCTTCGGATACATTAGGCGAAGGAACAAGGATGCATGGTTTTTTTACCAAGCACAATTCAGAAATCGACATGGCACCAGCTCTTGACACAATTATGTCTGCAGCGGCATATGCGTAATCCATTTCTTTAATGAAAGTATGTGCATGCACTCCAGGAAGTGCGTGAGCTTTTTCTGATTTGAAGTTCTTACCTGTTTGCCAAATAATCTGAAGTCCACGGGCTGTTAATGATTCCGCAAATTTCTCAATAGCTCTATTGATGGTCAATGCACCAAGACTTCCTCCAATAACGAGCAGCACTGGTTTATCAGAATTCAAATCGAAGTGATTGAATGCTTCTACTTTTTTATTTTGAATTTGTGTTACTTCGGCACGAACAGGATTGCCTGTTAAAACGATTTTTTCTTTTGGGAAAAATGCTTCGAGATTATCGTAAGCGACGCAAATTTTTTCAGCTTTTTTTGAAAGGATTTTATTGGTAATTCCCGGATAGGAATTTTGTTCTTGTATTAATGTTTTCACACCCATTGAAGAAGCGGTGCGCAGCAATGGTCCGCTCGCATAACCTCCCACACCAATAGCGATGTCGGGTTTAAATTCGCGAATGATTTTTCTAGCTTTTAATATCGAAGCGAGAATTTTAAAAGGCACTTTCAAATTTTGAAGTGTCAATCTTCGCTGAATTCCCATGATTGGCAATCCTATTATTTTGAATCCAGCTTGTGGCACTTTTTCCATCTCCATGCGACCTTCAGC
>JBIIBU010000280.1:0-3002 GCA_044239235.1 Flavobacteriales bacterium | reverse complement strand
ACTTATCTGCAAGTTCCATTGATGCTTGAGTTCAATACGAGCAATGATCCTGAAAGAACATTTCACGTGGCAGCAGGTATCATTGGCGGATGGAAGATTGGAAGTCAATACAAGCAACGATTTGAATCTGAGGGTAAAGAATACAAGGTGAAAGTTTCTGACGATTACAACTTGTCGCCACTAACACTAGACGCTACAGCTCGCATTGGATACCGCAACTTGACTTTGTTTGCGACTTATGGATTGACTTCATTATTTAAAAATGACAAAGGTCCAGAGGTATATCCTGTAACAATAGGATTGAGTTTAATGCCTTTTGAATAATAGGACTCTTTCGCTTTAGAGCGAAGGCTTTTTCAGCAGCAGCGCCTCCAGTGATGGGGGCGCTGCTGTTTAGTGACCGACGACCGGTGACCGGTGACTGACGACTGGTGACTGGTGACCGACTCGTACTTCGCACTCGAACCTATTACCTACAACTTATTACCAACGACCTTCCAATTGTCTTCGGCTCTTGTCGCTTAGTATGCTTGAATTAGTACATCGGTGGGTATGTTGAGTTTTTCGTGAAGTTGTCTAATCATTTCAAGTGATAGTTTTCTTTTTCCGCTCAATATTTCGCTTGCTCTGCTTTTGAGTCCTACGACTTTAGCTAGATCTGTTTGATTATACCCGAGTTGTTCCATTCTAAATTTAATGGCTTCGATTGGATCAGGCAAGTCTATTGGGAAATGTTGATTCTCATATTGATCAATCAATATTGAAAGAATCTCAAGTTCGTCTCCATGTGAACTGCCCTTTTTTGCGTCAAAAATTACTTCAAGCCTTTCCAGAGCTTGTTGGTAGTCTTTTTTTGTCTTTATTGGTTTTAAGTTCATAGTCATCAAATTTTAGTCGCGTCAATCTTATCGTATTCTTTGTGCGTGCCCACAAATCGAATCCACATGATTTGGTAGTGAAAATTAATCCTTACAATGAGGCGATAGTTATTTCCCTTTATATTGAAAACGATCCGATTGTCGCCGATTATACTAGCAGATGGATACTCCTTTTTAATTTCATTCGAATTTTTCCATTCACTTTTTTCAGCTTCTCGGTACCAAGATTTAAGTTGTTGTTCGCACTCCGAGTGTCTTGTCCAAAACTCTCGGAGAATTTTCTTTGCAATTACTCTCAAGATTTTAAGTTTTATCAAAGATATGTAAAAGTTCCCGTATTGGGAATATTATTCGAGATTTATTGATAGTCGAATAGAATGATTGTGACCAACCTGCCAGAAACATGTACAAGTTTTACCCTGTACAAGTTTTTGTACAAGTTTCTTTTGGATAAAACTATGGAAATGTCTAAAATAGAAAACCCCGTAAACAGTGATGTCTGCGGGGATTTTTTATGCTCTCCTCTCGCGGGGCGCGAGACGAGCCAAGGACTAAACTTCAAAGCAACAACAAAGGCTGCAATTTCTTGCCGAAAGGAAATTCTGATATATTTGAAAAATTAATTACTTGACAGTTATTGCATATAATATTCTAGTTGTGTTTAGTAAACTGGTTTTTATAAACAAAGAATAAAAAAGTGACAAAAAAAATAAGCGATATGAATTTCTTACTTAGTAGAGGATTATTTACATTTTTATGTTTCGTTAGCATTTATTCGTCTGCTCAAACGCAAGATGAAAGAAAGGAGTACTATAAAAATATGATGGCGAATGCTGAAACTATTGTGAAAACATTCAATATTCAAAAGCAAGAAGTGCAAGCTAAAATATTTAACAACGAGCATGACGGCTATGCCAATAGAAGTGAGTTCCAATGCGCTTATGAAATTTACCTCATCGATTTTTTCAGTAAGGTCGAATTGTATGATGCTGAGTTTAAAAAAAAGAATAATTTCCAAACGGTTCCTGAGATGAGTTATCTGAAAAATTTGAACGCTCTTCTTGAAAAGAAATTAAGCTTGCTCAAAGAGGGAATCAATTTTTTTGAATCTATCTCGACTGAGATTAGCACAAAATCTTTTAAAAGATGGAATATAAGCGTAATAGACCAATTCGTATCCAATTCGAAAGAGAGTTATAATTTGTATATCAAATTAAGGCCGATTTGTTACGAAATCTATTTACTATCCTCCATTCACGAGAATGTCTCTTATCTCAATTGCACATATAACAATTGGGATTTTATGCTGAAAAACAAATTTAACCACATTGCAACAATAAACCCTTTGGGGAACTTTAATATGTTAAGTCATATTTTCGGTTTTACAAACAGAACCAATAATGATGTTTATGATATAGTAAATTCCAATTTTGATTACACGAAGATTACATTTGCTAATTATACGGATTATAAATTTATAACAGCTTGGATTGACTCATCAGCCGTGAAAAACCCAACCAGGGATGCGGCGGAACTATACGGTGATGAGATTGCCAATTCAAATAGTGCTCTTTTAATAGCTTTTCTCATCAAATCATTGGAATTTGAGTCCTCGAATTTGAGTGAATTATTTCGGAATTGTAACTTGCCAATACGAAAATGTACATACGATAACAATGATGGTGTGTTTAGCTATTATAATCATGACTTTGCTAGCACAGTTGAGCTAGTAAAAAATGACTCTGTTGTTGCCTTCATTCAAAGTAAAAAAGAGTCGATTAATTCACTTTATTCAATAATCCCGAATGAATCACCGTGGTTCTATAATGACTGCAATTCAAAACAACTAGAAAAAAATATTCGAAATTTCGACGAAATTTGGTACATAGTTTATCAACTCAAAAAAGATCTCATTCTAGCTTCTTGCTATCTCAAATCAATAAAAAATGATTTAGATTTTAATGAGATGAACAGTTCTCTTCTAACGGATTGGTATAATATAGAGATGGAAGCGAGTAAGTTTAAAGCCTATTATAAAAACGAGTATATGGTTACTCTTCAAAAAACTAATTCGAAAGTTTGGGTGAGCGATTACCAACAGTTGCAGATTTTAATTAAAAATCT
>JBIIBU010000168.1:0-4564 GCA_044239235.1 Flavobacteriales bacterium | reverse complement strand
GACTTTGTGGCTTTTGAACTTTCTTACGAAAATTTAAAATCGTCAGAGGACTTGAAATTATTACTTAAAACTATTCGCAATGAGAAATTTAAAATTTTTGACGAGCGCATAATACAAGGTAATTCAAACGAAATAGCCTATCAAAAGTTAATTTATAAATTAAAGAGCGAGAAACTTTCAGCTGAAGAGTTTAACTCTTTAGGATGGCGATGTTTGACTAATAAACAGTTTGTTTACGCTGAAAAGTACTTAAGAGATGGTTTAAATGTTGAAAGCGGTAATACTATGATTTCATTGAACTTAGCTCATGTCTTATTACTCACTGGTGAGAGAGAGAAGGCTATGGAAATTTATAAGAAGTATTCGATGGTGCAAGAGATACCAGCACTAAAAACTACAGTGGGAAAGTGGATTGTCATGGATTTTAATGAATTTATTTCGTTAGGAATAGAACCTGCTATTTTTGATCCTATTAAATCTGAATTAGGGCTATGAAATTACGATTAGTGATTGGTTGTACAAGAGCGGAATTTTTTAAATTTTTCGGTTATTCCGTCAAGCTTACTGTTTTTTCTCTTTTTATGTTGAATAGCATAGCAATAAAGGCTCAGGAGGATTCTCTCAAGACCACTAGCGAGCCTAACTTAAATGAGGCTGCTATAAGTACTTTCATGGCTGAATTAGATTCACTTTTCCTTGCTGCTGAATATGAAGGTTTTTCAAAAAAAATGAAGAACGCAATGCTTGAATGTGAACCGTGCGGTGTTTTTCTTCTTGATTATTTAGAACAATATACAGATACGCTTATTGTTTCAACTAATAGTGCAATAGATTCAAATTCCTTTGTAGTTGCTAGGGAAAATATTTTTATACTTGATGAACTTAATTATTATTTTTCGGAGAACAAAATTAATTGGAGATTCAGCAATTCAGATGTTTCTAATTTGAAATGTAGTTTCAATTCTTCATTGACCAGGTCATTTACGAGTGATATCCAAAGAGCTTACAAGTTTTATAAATCCTCTGCAAGTTTGAATAAAGCTGGAGATCTTGCAGCAAATGCTCAATATTTTAGGTTGAAATTTTACAGAGATGTTTGTTTTGAGAGCGATTTGATTAATAGAGAAATACTAAAGCTAGATGAGGTTTTGAAGTGGATTGAAAAGTCATCAATAGATCAGCATTATCAGAAAATTACAGATGATCAACCTGAATGGGTTAAGCTAGGTCTTTCCTATGAGGAGTACCAAGAACGTTGGGCACAAAAATTATCGGTTGGAAGTGATTATATGGGAGGGGCATGCAGTAATTGCGGAAAATCCCTATACAAAGGCAAAAGAGGAGGTACTTATTATATTAACGGTAAGGGTAATAAACAATATGTTCCTAAAAAATAGGAACCTAACTTGCATGCCATATCTCTTAAAGCGCATTTTTTTTGGATTTTGAAATCATTAACCAAATCTTAATACCAGAAGGAGCCCGCCGAAAATGAAAAGGAAGAGCAAAAGAATTCCAACGGCACGGGAAACTTTTTTAATTCTCAATCTGAGAATCTCTTTTCGATAGACAGATGCTAGGTCATGCTCACCCATTTGCTGGAGCTTAATTACACCCAACCTTAATTTAACAAGAAATATAGAATTGTTCTGCCGATCCTTAAATGCTTGCAAGGCCGCAACTAAAAGCAAGTCCATAGAATTGCAAACTTCCTTCTTGCTTTCAGCCTGAATATCTGCATTCACTGCAATATCAAACATTTCAGCTTCACTTGCGGCTGGTTTAATAATTTCATCTAATAAATAGTCGTTAGATTCTTCACTTCGATCTGAATTTCTATCGTTTTCTGAATGATTTGACTCAATGATCATTCGTTTGGGTGTTGCCCATCCTTTATTTCCAAATACACCGTTGCTGATCCACTTACCAGTATTCCGTCCCGTTTCTGACCAAAGACTTTTCCAAAATGAGCTTTTAGGCATGTTTCATAAGTTTATATTTTGGTGTCTCTTGAGGAAGACAATGGCCATAAAATTAGAAAAAAAATATAATTTTCAAAGTCAAGCTCGTTAATCGAAACTGCCATACGATAGAATTTGCATTGAAAAGTTCAATTTACACTCTGAACTTCAGAGGATACAACTCAGATGAGTTTGGTCTTCTTTGATCTAAGACCAGTTTAATTTTTGCCATTGGCTTGTTGGATTGTGACCAACCTGCCAGAAACATGTACAAGTTTTTGTACAAGTTTTACCCTGTAAAAGTGCCTGTACAAGTCTTTTTTGGATAAAACTATGGACAGGGCTAAAATGAAAAGCCCTGTAAACATTGATGTCTACAGGGCTTTCTTCTGCTCCCCAGCCTGGACTCGAACCAGGGACCCCATGATTAACAGTCATGTGCTCTAACCGGCTGAGCTACTAGGGAATTTAAGCAGAACTTGATTCTGTTTAAATTACCATTTCACTTCAGCTTCTTGCCGTTAGACAAGATAAAACACCGATTTCATGGTAGGGGATGTCAAGAACTCTTTCCTTTTCCGTTCAAAAGGGGTGCAATATTACGAGGAAGTTCTCAATCCTGCAATATCTTTGCAAAAAAAAAATTAAAATGAACCTTATTGCCGTTGGTACTGTGGCTTTCGACTCAATCGAAACTCCATTCGCGAAACAAGACCGTGTAATCGGTGGAGCTGCCACATATATTACTCTTGCTGCTTCTCATTTCATCAAAAACTCGGGCCTAGTCTCTGTTGTAGGTGATGATTTCCCTCAAGAATTCCTTGATGAGATGACTAAAAGAGGTATCGACCAAAAGGGTTTGCAAATCAAACAAGGCGAAAAATCCTTCTTCTGGGCTGGAAAATATCATTACGACCTAAACTCTCGTGATACGCTTATCACTGACCTAAACGTTTTGGCGTCGTTTAACCCAATTCTTCCTACTGAATATACTGAGTGTGACTTCCTTATGCTCGGAAATCTTGCTCCAGCTGTGCAAATGCAAGTTATCGAGCAACTTCCAAACCGTCCGAAATTGGTCGTATTGGATACTATGAACTTTTGGATGGACTCTGCATGGGATGATTTGATGAAGGTTATCGGTAAAATCGACGTCCTTACTATCAATGATGAGGAAGCACGCCAATTGGCTAAAGAATATTCGCTTGTAAAAGCGGCTCGTAAGATCCTTGCAATGGGTCCAAAATACTTGATCATTAAAAAAGGTGAACACGGCGCTCTTCTTTTTGATTCTCATAACATCTTCTTCGCTCCAGCGCTTCCACTTGAGGAAGTGGCTGACCCAACAGGCGCAGGCGATACTTTCGCAGGTGGCTTCATCGGATACCTTGCACAAACGCAAAATATCTCCTTTGAAAACATGAAGCGAGCAGTAATCGTTGGTTCTGCGATGGCTTCATTTACGTGCGAAAAATTCGGTCCAGCTCGTCTTCTTGAGTTGACACACGAAGAAATCACCGATCGTATCGAACAATTCGTAGCTCTTACTGAGTTCGAAATAGAATTTTAATATTTGATTCTTCCCCCTCATCTCAAGATGAGGGGGAAATCTTCTCTTCTATGAAAAGTGATATCGAAATACCATCTGCAGATGGAGTAAGCATTGCATTCATTCCTGAAAAGGATAAAACGGGCAAACGAATCTATTCTGTTGGTGTGCTCAACATGAGAAATAATCCCATTTCTCAAGTTATTATAAATGCCAAAGGATCTGGCAAAATTAAAGGTGTGGAAAAACATACCGATAGTATTCGATTCATGATACAAGATCTTCCTGTTGGTGCTTTCAAGGCATTTGAAATTCTAGTTCGTAATTCTACAGAACTCACCAACGAATACCGAATTAGTTTTTTTGAAAATGGAATTCTCTACGACAAAAAAGTAACCGTGCCACCGAAGTACGTTTCTCTTCAAAAGAAACAACTCATCGCTTCGATAGGTAAACCTGGAGTGATAGCGGAATAAAGTCGTAAGTTATAGGTAATAGGTTTTAGGTCGCTATAAAAAAACACCACATTTTTTGAAACTAAGGAATTCGTGCTGCCGTAGAAAGGTGACAAACGTATTCCCAGATGAAAAATCTTATACTTTCAATTTCATTCAGTCTTTTAGTCACAGCACTATTTGCGCAAGCTCCAGGCGGTGTTAGCTCAGATTTGAAAATTTGGCTCAAGGCTGATGCAGGAACATCAGGCACCACTGATGGTGACTTGCTGACCTATTGGAACGACCAGTCGGGTAACTCAGTAAATGCCACGCAAAGCGGTGGGTCTAGCACACAACCACGCTACATCACCAATGCCATGAATGGAAATCCTGCCCTCGAATTCAATGGAGGTGCACGATTCTTTAATATCGATTACTCTTCTCTAGGTAGCACCTACACCATTATTACAGTTGTAAAAAGAGCGGATAGTGGAACACTTCGTTACGTGGTGGGCGTGCAATCTCTTTCTCCAAGAGGAATGCACATCGGCTATTCTACTAATACAAACCTAAGAATGAGCGAAGGTGCTGCAACTGCAAATGCAGATGTAACAGTT
>JBIIBU010000083.1:0-7608 GCA_044239235.1 Flavobacteriales bacterium | reverse complement strand
CGACATCTCCAGCGAGAACAATGCAACAGGTACTTTGAACTCGACAGCCATGTTACGGGCCATTGACAATACGAATGCTGTTTTACCCATACCAGGACGAGCCGCGATAACGATCATGTCTGAACGTTGCCATCCGCTTGTTACACGATCGAGGGCAGTGAATCCCGTCGGAACACCACTCACGCCACTTTTATTTTTTCGTGCTTCTTCGATCTGAACCAAAGCGGCCTTGATCAATTCACTCATCTTATCGTAGTTCTTTCTGATGTTACCCTCAGCCACTTGGAAGAGGTTATTCTCAGCTTTATCCAAAAGATCAAATACGTCAGAAGTCTCGTCGTATGCGTCTTTGATAATATCATTGGAAATACGAATCAACTCACGCTGGATGTGTTTTTGAGCAATGATACGTGCGTGAGTTTCCACGTTTGCAGCGGAAGCCACACGATTAGTAAGAGAAGAAATATAAAGCGGTCCGCCTACTAACTCCAATTGCGCTTCTTTGCGGAGAGTGTGAGTTACTGTAAGAATATCTACTGGTTCACCCTTTCCAAATAATGTACTTATGGCCGCATAGATACGCGCATTGGCTTCTTTGTAGAAACTGGCGGGCTTAAGAATATCGATAACAGCGTTGAGCGAATTTTGCTCAAGCATCATAGCACCGAGAACGGCTTCTTCCAAATCAATGGCTTGCGGAGGTAGCTTTCCTAACTCAACACCCATGGTTTGATTCATAGCATCTCGAATTCCTTGAATTCGATCGCGTCTCTTCTGTCTGTTATCTTGTTCGTTCATTTTTTTGAGGGACGTCAAAAATACTTCATTCATCTCTTTAGAAAAGAAGGAAGTTTCTTTTTTCAAAATAGTAATGAACGTTGGTTGTTCAAATTATTACTACCCTGATTACTATAAATTTACACTTAATAATGCGCTTTTCAGAACGCGCTGAAAGAATACTTATCAACGAAAAATGGACATTATCGTCTTATCAAATCACCCCACCATACACCACGTCCAAATGTTCCGATCACAAGTTTGTTTGCCGTGTTATTTATAGCCATCGTTTTTATCTGCACACCGGGCAAGCCTTTCATAAGCGTCCATTGTGACTCACCAAATCGGCGAGTGAAGACGCCGTAATTACTTCCTAGATAAAGTCTCTTTTCAGGTCCGCGCTGTAAAACCATTGCCTCGCATTTGCTGAATCCTAGATTGGAGGTATAATCTTCATACTTCTCGCCGTCGTACCACCAGATTTTTCCTGTCGTTTCATTTCTGCCATAAAGCATCCAAAACTTTTTCGGATCTTCGGGATCTATTTCAATTCCCATGATCCAACCTTCAATAGGAATATCAGTTACTTTTTCCCATTTGATCAACGTTTCATTGGGCTCTGTGATATTGAATGTTCTCCAGATTTGAGGATGAATTCGCGTAGTATCTAATGCGTAAACATACATGACTCCTGGATGATTTTCGGACATGAAAAAACGATAAGCATTGTATATCGCAGGGTCCATTTTCGGAGCTTCGAAAACAGTCTTCCATGTTTTTCCTGTGTCTGCAGAACGCGACAATTTCGCTCCACTGCAAAAAACAAAATTATTGCTTGTTGGATGCATACGAATCCATGTGTGCCATTCTGTTTTAGCACCAGATGCATTCGAACCAGTCTCAAATGTCCTACCGTCTTCACTGCGCTGAATGTTTCCATTTTGCATAGTAGAAAACATAATCTTCGGATCGCTCGGACTGATGATGGTTTCGAAGCCATCGCCCCAGCTCACGTGCCACCAATTACCATCTTTCAAAAGATTTCCGCCAACATCGTAGCCACCATATAACACCTGTGGCTCGACAGTTTGCGAAGTTGAAATGCCGAAAATATTCGCAGCGCCAATACCATTATCACTAGACTCCCATGTGACGCCTCCGTCCAAGCTCACACTTACACCGCCATCATGAGACGCGAACATCCATTTCCCATATTTATCATAGATAATATGATGGCAATCATCATGCATTTGATTCTTTTCTATTTTAGAAAAAGTCCTGCCGCCATCTTCACTTCTATAAAGCGGTTGAACATTGCCGACCATCATTCCTTTGTTCGTTGGCGAAACAGCAAATGCTCGCGCCCTTGTAGGAATGATATTTCCCATTTCCGCGCGAAGTGAACGAATAAATGTCCACTGTTTTGATTTCAAATCAAATTCAAACAATGTTCCTTCACCCAAGCTGCTTTGTGTAACAGCTTTCGAACATGTAACAGCAACAAATAATTTTCCAGGATCCACAGGAGTCCATTGTGCATTCATTCTCAAGAAAGGATATTGATCACTTTCCGGATAACTCGGATTTGAAATAGTTGTCCAAGTCTTCCCGCCATCTTCACTTATCAAGAACTTATCGCCAGTTGCCACAATCACATCCTTGCCTCTACTCTTTCCATTGATTATTGTAATGGAATAAAAATAACCGTCCGCAACTTTTCTCCATTTTACACCCTCAGGTTTCAAGGCATTATCACTAATAAACAATCCATTATTAGAAGCCACAATAACTTGTTTCGCGCGCTTTGGGTTTGATTTGATATCGCATATATGGCTATAAAAATCATCTTCTTTTCCGAAAGGGAGCATTTCATTTTCAATCAACCCATTCATTGAAACATAAGTGAGTCCTGCGTCCTTGGTCATCCAAACCCCATCAGAAAATTGAAACAAATCATCTCCATCTCCTGTTGCCAACCACCAAGTAGTTTTTTTCCGTGGGTGAGGCGTAAGACAAGCTACGCCTGATATAGGAAGTTTATCCGTTCCAGCATTCGCCCACAAATTTCCCTTATCGTAAGATATCCAAGCCCCACCGGTTGGTGAACAGGCCCACATGATGTCTTGATATTTTGGATGAATGACTAAATAATTTATTCTGCCCGTTCCATTGCCTCTGCCTGCAGCATAAGTAGGAATCGCTTTTCCACCCGGATTGAGTTCTTTAGGCTGAATATTTGGACCTAGATTTTCCCACTGCCATTCAAGTGATTTAGTGACTTCCGTGCGAACAGGAAAATGAGTTGGTTCGGCTAATAGTATTGACTTTGTAAACTTCAAAGGCAATTCAATATCAGTCACACCAATAGAATCTTGATCGGTCTGCGCTATTGATTGACTGAATGAAAAAACCAATAATGTGATAGAAAAAAAGGCAGATACTAACCTCATTATAAAATTTTATGTACGGGTAAAGTTAAACCTTTATCCAAAAAAAAACCGTCTCACCAATGGCAAGACGGTTAATATTTATCAAGTGATGAATTATTTCACACCGAAAGACTTCTTGATCTTTGGAACAAAATCAAGCTCTTCCCAAGGGAACAATTTCAATTTCATTTTCTTCACTTTACCGCTACCATCTTTGAATGAGCGCTCTACCACTTCGCATTTTCTGCCCATGTGGCCATAAGCCGCAGAGTCGCGATAAATTGGAGTGCGCAGATTGAAACGCTTTTCGATAGCGTATGGACGTAGGTCAAAAATTTCAGCTAATTTCTTAGCGATTTCTCCATCCGTCATTTTCACTTTTGAAGTACCGTATGTGTTCACATAAAGTCCAACTGGCTCAGCTACACCAATAGCATAGGCTACTTGCACGAGAGCTTCGTCGGCAACACCAGCGGCAACTAAGTTCTTCGCAATGTGACGTGTGGCATACGCTGCAGAGCGGTCAACTTTACTAGGATCTTTTCCTGAGAATGCGCCACCACCGTGAGCACCTTTTCCGCCGTAAGTATCCACGATAATTTTACGACCAGTAAGACCAGTATCTCCGTGAGGACCACCGATTACAAACTTTCCGGTTGGATTAACGTGAAGTGTATACTTTGATTTGAAAAGCTTCTGAACACGAGCAGGGAAAAGCTTCACAACGCGTGGGATAAGAATATCCTGAACGTCTTTCTTGATTTTCGCAAGCATCTTGTCATCGTTCTTGTCAAAGTCATCATGCTGCGTGCTGATTACGATTGCACTCAAACCAATTGGTTGGTGATTATCATTATACTCGATAGTTACTTGGCTTTTCGCATCAGGACGAAGATATTTCATCAACTTTCCTTCTTTGCGAATAGCAGTAAGTTCGCGCAGCAATGAGTGAGCAAGTTCCAATGGCAAAGGCATGAAGTTGTCAGTTTCGCGAGAAGCGTAACCGAACATCATTCCTTGGTCACCAGCACCTTGATCTTCTTTCTTTTTACGCTCAACACCTTGATTGATATCTGGTGATTGTTCGTGAATAGCAGAAAGAATTCCGCAAGAGTTTGCTTCAAACATGTACTCGCTTTTGGTATAACCAATTTCGCGAATTACTTGACGAGCAATTTCTTGAACATCAAGATACGTCTTAGACTTAACTTCACCAGCAAGAATAACTTGACCAGTTGTAACAAGAGTCTCACATGCCACTTTGCTATCGGGATCGAAGGCCAAGAAGTGGTCGATGAGTGCGTCCGAAATTTGGTCGGCTACTTTGTCTGGGTGTCCCTCAGAAACAGATTCTGAAGTAAAAAGATATGACATTGTGTATTGTGTTTTTTTTGAACGACGGCAAATGTAATAATAACAAGGGGATTATTGAATCATTAGTTTTTCAACGAATAGACTATCACCTTGTTGAATGTGAAGTGTATATACTCCTGATTCCCAATTAGAGACATCAATGCTATTGATGCCACTATTCAATTGTGCTGTGAAAACTGTTCTTCCTAAAGCATCAAATATTTGAACAAGTTGTTGCTCTTCGCTAGGCCAATTGATGTTGATTTTGTCTGATGCAGGATTTGGATAAACGGAGATATTTCGCAATGCAGTTTGTTCATTGATGCTTACAAGCATAGGGATAAAGCGATAAACCGTTCCATCAACAGGAGTATCTGTTAAGAAAGAAGCATTGTCAAAGTCACCAGGTGTTGCAGCATATATCCACGTTGGAGCTGTTGGATCGCCTGTCAACATATAAGCACCTTCCCAAGCGTAAGCAGGAACTTCAACATAGTTGCGAATAAACGTCACTGGAATACCAGTATAATCTTGAATTACATTGTTGTCTAAGTTCAAACTTGGTCCATAATGAAATTCAATCGCGTTGTCTTGTTCGAATAACCAAACCTGAAAATTCATACGCATTGTATAATTTGTAGAAGTGAAGTCATCATTGTAAAAAGCTACATTCGACCATTCCAATTTAAATATTTGCGAGCCAGGAGTTCCTTCAAGTAAGTAACGAACATCGGACGCTGCTTTGCCGTTGTTGTCGAATTCGCTATCAATCAAATCTAGCATGTAAGCCGAAATTTGGCAATCTGGCGAGCCATCGGATACATTCTTGAATAGCAATTCAGCACCATAAGCATCGTAGCCATAAAACAACAAAGAATCAAAGTTGTAGCCCAAATATTCAAAATCAAAACCGATTGGCAAAGACCAATCAGGATCATCCCAAACCAATCCTTGATTTAAAGAAGTCGAGTTTTCAAGCGGAGCGTATGAGCTGCTCGAAACGAAAAGCTCGAAATATGGATTGTCTTGTGCAACTGAAGCAAACGTCAACAAAACAATGGCGAATGACAAGTAGAGTTTTTTCATTTTGGTAAGGAATTGAAAGCCAAATGTGGTAAATAATTCTTATATTTGCACCGCTTTATCAAGAAAGACGGAGGGAAATGGCCCGATGATGTCTTGGCAACCCACCTTACCTCAAGGGCAAGGAAACGGTGCCAACTCCAACTCACCCATGGTGAGTAGAGATGAGGCGGTTTATTCTACTTCGGAATTCTCCACACCCCTCCTCCATTTCTTGATCTAGCAAAATCACCATTGGTGACTAATATTATTTTGCTATGAAATCTAGATTAGAACAAGCTGCTGAAAATAAAATACTCATCCTCGATGGAGCGATGGGAACTATGATTCAGCGGCACACCCTTACGGAAGAGGATTTTCGTGGAGAGCGATTCAAAGATCATTCAGCATTGCTCAAAGGCAACAATGACCTGCTTGTCTTAACACAGCCTCACATTATTGATGAAATACATCTTCAATATTTAGAAGCTGGCGCAGACATTATTGAAACAAATACGTTCAATGCTCAGTGTATATCGCTTGCGGACTATAAAATGGAAGAGCTTGCCTACGAGATCAATTTGGAAGCAGCGAAATCAGCTAGAAGAGCTGTTGATGCTTATTATCAGAAGCATGGCGACGCAACACCAAAATTCGTTGCTGGTGCAGTTGGACCAACCAATAAAACAGCATCTCTTTCACCAGATGTAAACGACCCAGGATACAGAGGAATTAGTTACGACGAACTCGTAAGCGCGTACAAAGAACAAGTGAAAGGCCTTATTGATGGCGGTGTTGACGCTATACTAGTCGAAACAATCTTCGACACATTAAACGCGAAAGCAGCATTCTATGCCATCGAAGAATTCTTTGAAGAAAATAATATTTCAATGCCACTTCTTGCATCAGGTACAATAACAGATGCAAGTGGCAGAACTCTTTCTGGACAAACTGCACAAGCGTTTTATATCTCGCTATCTCACGTCCCATTATTTAGCATTGGCTTCAATTGCGCTTTAGGAGCGGAACAATTGAAGCCTTATGTGCAAGTATTAGCAAATGAATGTTCTTGTAAAGTAAGCGCATACCCTAACGCAGGCTTGCCAAATGCCATGGGACATTATGATCAGACTCCTGCCGAGATGGCTGAACTAATTAAAGAATATCTCGATAGAAATATTCTCAATGTTGTGGGTGGTTGTTGCGGTACAACTCCAGACCACATAAAAGCAATCGCCCAAGTAGCTGCTAATTATAGGCCACGTAAAATAGAAAATCAAGAATCTGTACTCTCCTAATTATGTCAGAAATTTCATCTAATTATAAAATCAAACTGAGCGGATTAGAAGCTTTGGTAGCAACCACAGATTCTAATTTCATCAACGTTGGTGAGCGAACGAATGTAACAGGGAGTAAAAAATTCCTTGATCTCATTAAGAACAATCAATTCGAAGATGCCCTCAGTGTAGCCCGCGAGCAAGTAGAAGGCGGCGCTCAAATCATCGACATCAACATGGACGAAGCGATGATTGATGGCGTAGCAGCGATGGTGCGCTTCCTGAGACTTATCGCTTCTGAACCTGACATCTCTCGAGTTCCACTCATGATCGACTCTTCAAAATGGGAAATCATTGAGGAAGGATTGAAAAACGTTCAGGGCAAGTCGATTGTAAATTCTATTTCTTTAAAAGAAGGCGAAGGTGATTTTATTTTCAAAGCAAAAAAAATCAAACGGTACGGCGCTGCTGTAATCGTTATGGCATTTGATGAAAATGGCCAAGCCGATTCATACGAGCGCAGAATTGAAATATGTAAACGTGCCTATGATATCCTTGTCGATGTTGTTGGAATAAACAAACACGATATCATTTTCGATCCAAATATTTTCCCTGTTGGAACCGGCATCGAAGAACATAAAAACAATGCTTTGGACTTTTTCAGAGCAACGAAGTGGATTAAGGAAAACCTGCCGGGGGCGATGGTTAGC
>JBIIBU010000004.1:0-28388 GCA_044239235.1 Flavobacteriales bacterium | reverse complement strand
ACCGAACTGATCAAGACACCAATTTTTAAATGCGGGCAATTCCTCTTCTCGCAGTCTTTTTATTGCCTTGTACAATTCTTTCCTAAAAAGGAAGCGATCAAAACTCACCTTCGTGAGGATTACTTTGCAAAAATCTAACATGATTTCTAAACTTTCCTTTTGTTTCTCGAATATACTATTTTTCTGAATTCCAGTCAAACTATGTGACGATAGTTTTTGGCATTTCACCGTAAAAAAAAATCATCACATCGATTTTGACTTTTCCTCAAAAATTTGGAACGGTAATGGTCTGAAGAAATTGTCGTTTTAAATCGTTAAAAAACGTTGTCAATCGAATCTAAAAACGACTCATCGCTGAATTAAACCTTAGCTCATGAAATTTATTTTCGGTCTTCTGATCCCTGAGCCTGTCGAAGGGCTGGTCCCTGAACGGTCCCTGAGCCTGTCGAAGGGCTGATTTTTACATCAAAAGTCAGCCATCAAACCTCAACCCTTTTTCCTCCCTTTCTTAAAAACATTCCTCTCCGGCTTTTTGCCTTTTCGGATTTCTTTTTGTTCTTCTTCTGGAAGGTGGAAGATGTGTTGACATTCTTCTGAGCAGCAATTGTCGAATTTTGCTTTGCATTCATCGCATTGGATGAAGAGAATATGACATGCTAGGTTTGCACAGTTGGTGTGAATATCGAAAGGGTTTCCGCACTGATGACATTTTGCGATTACTTCATCACTGATGCGCTCGGCCATTCTTTCATCGAATACAAAGTTGACACCGCGAAATTTGTTTTCTGATTCTGCTGCTTTGATATCGCGCGCATATTTGATGATTCCACCTTCGAGGTGATATACATTTTCAAAGCCAATGTGTTTCATGTAAGCCGATGCTTTTTCGCAGCGGATTCCTCCGGTGCAATACATCAACACTTGTTTGTCTTTATCGTTTTTGAGAATGTCTTCCACCACTTTTATTTCTTCACGGAAAGTGTCTACATCTGGAAGGAGTGCGCCTTTGAAATGTCCGACTTCACTTTCGTAGTGGTTTCGCATATCCACTACTACGGTGTTTGGGTCTTCCATTTTTTTATTGAATTCTTCGGCGCTCAAATACTTTCCAGTGTTTGATGGATCGAAGTTGGGATCGTCGATTCCGTCGGCAACAATTTTTGGACGCACTTTTAATCGCAGAGCGAAGAAAGATTTTCCATTGTCTTCAACTGCGGTATTCAAACGAACACCATCGAGAAAAGAAATGGAATAAAGATGCTCTTTGAATTTTTCAAAGTTGGCTGTTGGCAGAGATATCTGCGCGTTGATTCCTTCGGATGCAACGTAGGTGCGGCCTAGGACGCCGAGTTTAGACCATTTGATAAATAAGTCGTCTCTGAATTGTTGTGGGTCTGAGATGTTAGCGTATTTGTAGAAAGAAACTGTGGTTCTTGGTTCAGTACTTTTCGCAATACGTTCTTTCAGAATTCTTTTGTCTTCTGTGTTGTGGAGTTTTTTCATCGGTACAAGCGTATATTATACTTCAGAAAACTCAATGTCTATTGACATGAGTCATTCGCTTTTTCAAAGGTAAGCGAAAAAATAATACGTAATTATTTTGCCATGGCTGCTTCAATTTCTTCCACTGTTATTGGGAAGTCTTTGAACATATTAATGTTGCCGCCTTTCTTAATTACAATGTTGTTTTCGATACGGATACCTAGGTTTTCCTCACGGATATAAATTCCGGGCTCCACTGTGAACACATTACCCTCTTGAATAGGGATAGCCCAATTTCCGACGTCGTGAACATCAAGACCGAGAAAGTGAGAAGTACCGTGCATGAAGTATTTCTTGTATGCAGGCCAATCTTTATTTTCATTCTTCACATCTTCTGTTGTAATGAGTTTAAGATCGATTAATTCTTTCGTCATCAATTCACCCACTTGACGGTGATATTCATGCATCATCACACCTGGTTGAAGCAATTCTGTAGCAGCGTTCATTACACGAAGAACAGCGTTGTATACTTCAGCTTGGCGTGGTGAAAACTTGCCGCTAACAGGCACACAACGTGTCATGTCTGCATTGTAATTTCCATATTCTGCACCTACGTCCATCAACAGCAAATCGCCGTCTTTGCAAGGTTTGTCATTATCGATATAATGTAATACACAAGCACTATAACCAGAAGCAATGATTGGTGTGTAGGCGAAACCACGTGACCCGTTGCGAAGGAATTCGTGCGAATATTCCGCTTCGATTTCGTATTCCATCACACCTGGCTTAATCATCTTCATCACGCGTTCGAAACCACCGCGAGTGATGTCGATTGCTTTTTGTAATTGAGCAATTTCTTCGTTGTCTTTAATAGCGCGTAAAGCGTGCATGATTGGCGCGGAACGCTCAATTTGATAGTGCGCATATTTATTTCTAAACCAATTGGAGAAACGCATTTCGCGTGTCTCTACTTCAATTGTTGCACGTGTATGTTCGTTTGAATTTAGGTAAACACATTTCGCTTCATTCAACAAAACGTGAATTGCTTTTTCAAAATCGCTTACCCACTGAATGTTCTGAATGCCTGTCTGTTCGCGAGCTTGCGCTTTGCTCAATTTAGCGCCTTCCCAAACAGCGATGTGATCATTTGTTTCTTTTACAAAAAGAATTTCACGGTTTTGTGGAAGAAATGCGTTTGGAAAAACAACGAGAACAGTCTCTTCTTGGTCAGCACCAGTGAGGTAAAAAATGTCGGAAGCTTGCTTGAATGCAAGGTGCCCGTCGGCGCTTGTTGGATATATATCATTGCTGCAGAAAATGGCTAAACCACCATCTTTCATTTGTGCTGCAAAGCGTTTTCTATTGGCTGTATAATGTGCCGCCGATAATTGCGTGTATCTCATAATCTAATAATAATGTCGATTAAGAAAGCATTCCCCATTTCATCACTTCATCTTCTTCGATGTCGCGTACAGCTGCTTTTCCAATCACTTGATTTATCTCTTTAGGAGAAATGCCACTTGCAGGGCGTTTCCATGTAAGGTCAGAATATTCAATTGTTTTCCCTGCGGGAATGTTTTTAAGCGCCACAAGACTTCTTCTAGCGTTAGCACGAGCTGGTGCTTCGCTTTCAAGAGCTTTCATTTCAAACGTGCCCATCAATTCAAATGTGCGGTCCATGCGCTTCCAGAAGTTTTTCAAATCTTCTTTATCCATCGCATGATAGTGGTCGTTTCCAGGAAGCGTTTTATCATGAGTGAAATGTTTTTCAATCACCGCAGCACCAAGAAGAGTTGCCACTTCACACGTATGCATGTCTTTTGGCAATGTATGATCGCTATAACCCGGAACGACATCTGGGAACAAACGAATCATATCCTTGATCATACCCAAATTTGCGTTTTCGTCCATCGTAGGATAGTTTAATACGCAATGCATTAAACACAACTGGTTGCCGTGTTTTTCTATTGTCTCAACCGCTTGCATTACTTCCCATTTGAAAGCAGCACCAGTAGAAAGAATAATCGGTTTACCGAAGCTGCATTGGTATTCGATGAATGGAAGGTTCGTCAAATCAGAGCTTGAAATTTTGAATACAGACATTAAATCATTCAAGAATGTAGCACTTTCCACATCGAAAGGCGTGCTCATGAATTCGATGCCGGCGGTTTCGCAATAACGAGCAAGTTCTTCGTATTCCTTTTTCCAGAATTTATCGTATTTCTTGAATAGCTCGAATTGACTTCGAGTGGGTTCTTTTGTAATATCCCAATAGTATGGACTGTCTTTGCTAGCAATGGTTTCAGCTTTGTAAGTCTGAAATTTGATGGCATGTGCACCGCCTTCTGCAGCTTCGTCGATAAGACGTTTTGCAAGGTCCATTGAGCCTTCGTGATTAACGCCAGCCTCTGCAATCATATAGGGGCGATGCAGAACGCGTGGGTTGTATGAATCTAGGAATGATGTGAGTTTCATGTCACAAACCTAAGAAAAGAAAGGCCATTTTCTTATTTTAAGTCTGTGATTTTTACAGCCTTATTACTACCGCGGTCAATGATGAATGGTGGAGTTATTAGAACTCTAATGTCTTCTTTTTGAACTATAAAGCATTCTGGACCTAGAATGTTGATTGCCTCAGAGATCTGTTTATCATCATCAATGATGATGAATTCGTAGATGGGAGCTTCGTTTCGGGCATGAGCTTTTTCGAAAAACCAGTTGCGATTGACCACGTGGAGATGCGGGTTGAAATTCTCAAATGTGCAGAAGACTTTAAGGTTCTGTTTGCTAAACATCGTTGTGAGTTTAGCGTCCCAATACCCGGCAACACCATATTCTAAACCTTGTTCAGTCGCTATTTGATCAACGATATTGACTTTTCTTGGGTAGTAAGAAATGATTTGGTTGAGATTTTTAAAATTAAAAATTAATGCTACCAAACCGATGGCGGTGAGAACAACAAAGAGTTTAGAGAGTATTTTTTTGCTGCTAATTCTCAAATCAGGTATTAAACTGAATAGATAGAATAGTGCGAAAATGAATACTGCGAAGATGTATCTGATGGTATCCCAACCGCCATAATTGCCATTGATGATAGGCGCCCAGAATACGGCTGCAGAGAATATCATGAAGAAAATATGATAGTAATCTTGCAGCCCGAATGAACGTTCGGTTGATTTGAAGTATCGTTTTATTGCCGTGAATGAATTGATAATGGCGGCGACCACAGCGAATAAAGAAAGTACAATGATTAATCCTTTTACACGAAGGTCTGATACATACGTGGAAAGTTGATTGTACATAATATCCCATGAGTTACCGATATTATCAAAGTCAAGATATCTAAAGGGCTTTTCAACGGTTATGTATTCTGCATTTTCGAAAGTGTAAAGCAAAAATGCGCTGATACCGGTTGCTATAATTGAAACAGCAAGAAGTGTGGAAGCATAGATTTTTCTTTTACTGAAAAGGAGAAGAAAAGCTATACAGAACATGGGCAGTGAAAAACCAATCCAAAATATTTTATCCGAGAAACCAAAGAAGATAATGAGAATAAAGAGAAGAGCTTTTTTTATTACAGAAGGATTTTTTAATTCCGAAAGAAGGATTAAGAGTGCGATAAGAACATTGATAAAAACCCCTGTATGAAAGGCATTGCTCAGCAATTGAAAGGAGAATCCAAAGTCATCATCAGTCAACGAAACGATATATATAAGACCTACAGAGAGTTGAATTAGCGCAACTCTGAAATCATCTGCATTGGGAATAACGAGTTTGATTATTCGATGCATGAGAAGTGCAATAAAAAGATATTGTACAAAAGAAAATAGGAGAGAAGCAAGTATAAAATCTCCTGTGATCCAATTTAGAATGAAATAAAGGATGACGTCGGGGAATAGATTTGGGGCAGGATTTAGAAACCAGCCTTCAATAGTAAACCCATTGATAAAGAGATCACGATAGATGGAAGGAAGGTAGAGTGTGTCTGAGTTAAAAAACGACCTCATGTCAGCTGCATCAGCGGTTGCAAAGCACAGTGCAATGAGAACGAGTTGGAGGAATCCAACAGTTAGTGTCCACTTATTATTTTTAAAGAATTCTTTCACAGAAAATGATTATCCAAAAAGATTAGAGAAGAGTTCTTCTACTTTTCCGACTTTATGAATTTTAATAGCGTTGGTTTGGGTAATTCCTTTGTTGTATGAGGAGACATAGATTTCTTCGAAACCGAGTTTAGCCGCTTCATTGATTCGTTGATCAATTCGAGTCACAGGGCGGATTTCACCGCTAAGACCGACTTCTCCAGCGAAGCAAATTGTGCGTGAAACAGCAATGTCTTCTGAGCTAGAAAGAATAGCAGTAATTACCGCAAGGTCCATCGCTGGGTCTTCGATACGCATTCCTCCTGCGATATTCAAGAAAACGTCTTTCATGGCTAATCTGAAGCCGCATCGTTTTTCCAAAACTGCTAGTAGCATGTTTAGTCTTCGGATATCAAAGCCCGTAGTACTTCTTTGTGGAGTGCCATATACTGCAGTGCTTGCAAGCGCCTGTATTTCTACTAATAGAGGACGCAGGCCTTCCATCGTTGCAGATATTGCCGAACCGGAAAGCTGATCGTTTTGAGTATTGATTAAAATGTCTGAAGGATTGGCAACCTCTTTAAGGCCGCTTCCTTCCATTTCATATATACCAAGTTCGTTTGTGCTTCCGAATCGATTTTTGGTGCTTCTAAGCAAACGGTAGATATGATGACGATCGCCCTCGAATTGAAGAACGCAGTCCACCATGTGCTCAAGGACTTTTGGACCAGCGAGCGTCCCTTCTTTTGTGATGTGGCCAATAAGGAAAACAACAGTGTGCGATTCTTTTGCAAACTTCATCAGTTTAGTGGTGCATTCTCTCACTTGAGAAACACTACCAGGCGAACTTTCAATCGCAGAACTGGTAAGCGTTTGAATAGAATCGATGATTAACAAATCAGGCTTTACTTCAGCAAGATGAAGAAGGATGTTCTCCATTGAAGTTTCCATTAAAACAAGGCATCGCGGATTATCATATCCAATGCGCTCTACACGCATTTTAATTTGCTCCTCACTTTCTTCACCAGATACATAGAGCACACTCATATTAAGTTGCTGCAATGCCAATTGAAGCATTAATGTACTTTTTCCTATACCTGGCTCTCCTCCAAAGAGAATCAAACTGCCAGATACAAGTCCGCCTCCAAGCACGCGATGAAGTTCTTGATCGACTACAGGAATGCGATGATGTAGTTCTGATTCAAGTTCTGAAACAGCGCGAGGTTTGCTCATGCGCGATGATCCAGATTTGAACGACGGTTCAGAAGAAGTTTTTTGTACTACTTCCTCTACAAATGTGTTCCATTCATTGCAAGACGGGCATTTACCGGCCCATTTGGGACTTTGTGTACCGCAGTTTTGACAAAAGAATGCTGTTCTAATCTTGCTCATCGTTTCTTTATTGGAGCGTGCAAAATACGAAGTATGAGGTAGTGATGAATAATAGAAATAAAAAAAGCCCTCTGCTTTCGCGAGAGGGCTTTTTTTCAGAGTAGCAAATAACTATTGCAAGACAGTAAAATGTCCTGAAATTTCTGTTGTTGTTCCAAAAGGAAGTTCAATGATGTAGTAGTAAGTGCCGGTAGCGATGTCCTGTGGACCCCAATCATTTTTGTAATTGTCGCTTGAGTACATTTCTTTACCCCATCTGTCGAATACCGTGAATTTGGTATTTGGATAGTTATCCAATCCAAAAATTTCAAACGTCTCATTTTTAGTGTCACCATTAGGTGAGAATACGTTAGGTACAATGAGTATGCATGCATTTGCAGCCACAATAAAGTTTGCAGTTTCAGAACCACAAACGTTTGAAGCAGTTCCCGAAACAGTAATAGGTAGTAACTGGCAAGCAACTGGAATAGCAGCGCTGCAAATATCAATTGTCCCGCCAGTGAACTCAGGTAGATTGTAACCTGAGCAATCGCTAGTCCATGTATAGGAAGTCGCTCCTGTTGCATTCAATGATAATGGTTGGCATTCTCCTGGGCAAACTGCAAATATTTCGGATGAATTTGCATTGATACTTGGTTCTTGTGAGATAATCACATTCGTGCAACCAGTGGTGTGTGTGTCACAACCCGAGTTGTCTGTTACATCAAAGCAGTACTGTCCATCTTCTGTAACAGTTATAGCACCAGTTGTTGCACCATTGTTCCAAGAAACCGAATAACCATTCGGTACGTTTACATTCAAGTCGACTTCAGTGTCATCGCATTCAAGAATTGAAGCAGGAAGCGGAGTTACGTTAGCAGCAGGCACAAGAGTTACGTCAGCACAAACTTGTGAAGATTCATCACAATCATTTGATATTACCACACAGTAGTTGCCGCTTTGTGATACAACTAGTGTAGAGTTTGCTCCTGTTCCAGGATTCCAATCGTACACAAGAGCCGGATTATCTTGATTATTTGGAAGTGGATCTAACGTGATTGTTCCATTGTTACATAGGAACTCATCATCCATAGTGAATGATGGAATATCGTTTTGATGTTCTACAATGATTTCATCTGAAGCAGTGCCGCAACCATTTGTAATAGTTGCTTCCACAGTAGTGGTAACATAGGTTGTGTATGGTCCTGCAACAGCAGATAACTCATCAGAAGAAACATTTAGTCCTTGACCAGTCCAAGTGATATCACCAGTTCCGCCAATATCATTTACGTTGATTGAGATTGCAGAAGTTTGATTGTCACAAAGCAATTGATCAAGACTTGGAGTCATTGTCAATGAAGGAGCAGTTGTGTATTCAAGCTCATAGCAATAATCAAGATTACATTCTGGATCGCTAAAGCAAAGAGTATACAATCCATAGTCGCCAGGAGTAAATACGTTTGGAGATTCAACACCACCGCTTATTGGATTGTATTGAGTTAGCGTAGTCAATGACCATCCTGCAGGACCTGTAACAGTCCATGTTCCGTTCAAAGGTTGTGAGCTGCACTCAGAAATTTCTGAGTAAACAACACCAGGGGTAATTCCTTGCACACTTTGATATGGAGTGCCACCGCAGTTGATTACCCAGAAGCTATTGTTAGAATCACCTATTCCACTAGAAACGTAAGTAATAGTAATTTGGTCATCAAGTGTAATAGGAGCATTATTTACCGTAAAGGTGCTAGCACCTGTCATTAGGTATGTATCGCTAGTTCCATCTGTATGAGTTACAAGTACGCTTAGATAAGAGCCTTGCCATCCGTTTGCAGAAGTGCTAAGGCAATAAACGATAAGTGTACCCTCTGCAGGATTACTAAATCCACCAATGAATTCAACGTCTTCAAGTCCGTTGCAATAAGCACCAGAGTTTTCTTCATTTGTTTCATCGATAAACGATTGCACTTGTACGATTTCTTGGATATTGAAACCTTCACAACCGAATTCATCTTCTACGATTACTTGGTAGAAACCAGGGAAATCACCATCAGCTTGGAAGCATTGTTGGTTTGTAGCGGTGCCAGCAGGAATAGTTCCCTCATAACCTGGGAATACTGTCCATGAATAGCTTTGCCATTGCTCAGCTAGACACACTTGAGCATTTACACCAGGACAAACTTCTAAAGGTTCGTTACCGTTTACAAAATCTGGGATGAAATAATCAGAAGCTTCAACATTAACAGTAGCAGTTGATGAGCAAGTGCCTATGAATCCGAGCACTGTAACATCACCACCTTGTTCAACTAAACAGTCCATTGCGTCGCATCCAGAGCTCCAAGAGTATGAATCGAAGCCAGCAGTTGCAGTTAAAAGAGTTTCACCTCCAGCGCAAATTGAAAGATCGCCAGTAATGGCAATTGGAGGAGGAATAATATCTTGAACGAAGAAGATAAAGGTCAATGTTGTTGTAGCAGCAGGACTGCCATTATCGGTTGCCGTAATGGTCACAGTATTTGCACCGAGATTCGACATTGAAGCTGTAAAACTAGCAGTCAATGTTGCCGTGTTTCCTGAAGTGGAATTAGAAGAAAGTCCTGTTCCTGTTTGAGTAGCAGTTATACTAGTACTTTGACCTGTTTCGGGACTGATAAATTGCATTCCGAGGTTATAGACATCGCCTTGGCAAAGGAAGATGGTATCACAAGGTGCACTGATGGTCGATATCGGTGGGATATTCGCGCTCGTCAAACAGGTATTAAATTCAAATACTTTATTGTCGAGCCAATCTATACCGTCTTGTTGGTTTGCGGCTTGTCCGTAGGGTCCGTTATACACGGCACTATTGAGGTTGAAACGTCCGAATTGAACGTGACTTGTACCTGCTACGCGGTCAGCACCAACTGTAGCTGGATTAGGACCGCTAAAACCGCCAGAGCCACCGACGTCACCGTGTGCCCAATCCATATCGAGATAACAAAGTTGTACGTTGTTATCGCCAGGAATAATTCCGGTATCATTTGCGGTGATAAGGATTTGGAAGCTGTTTGTTTTGTCGCCATGGTTGGCATAGTATCCTACATCAATGAAATTCACGTAGAAAGCTTCATCTGTGATTTTGTAGGCAAGTTCACCTGTTTGTCGGAAGTCAAAATCTGCCCAGAAACCTGCGATTTGATCGTATTGAGGTTCACCAGCAACGGTAGGAGTTGGGAATTCTGAAGGTGTCCAGTCGAAGTATCCAGTTGTTCCGAAAACAATAGTTCCTTTTGAAGTAATAACAACTTGGTTAAAGTCTTGACCAAAAAAGCAAAAGTCGAAAGGGAGTGAAAGTGGGCCAATCCAACAGTCAACTCCAGGTCCACCACCGCCGCAGTTTGGCCAATCATTTGGATCTGAAAATGTGTAAGTATTATCTGGTTCCACCCAGCAATTACAATCGTCACCAGTCAAGCTCTTTGTTGCAGCTGGCTTTGAGTGATTTAATGTAATCTTTCCTTTGTTCTCATGATAGATCTGACGAACGCGTTGATCGTTATAGCGTGGGTCTGTTCTGAATAGTTCCCAATCCGCTTTGCTCATATAAAGGAGGCGTTCATAACGATAGAGTTCTTCTTCAGAAAGTTCTGGAGTGTATTTCCATGTGTTCTCTCGAAAAGCGTTCGCTAAAGAAACAGGAGCATTGGCTTGACCAAATGCATTGTTTGAACATAAGAGGGCAATAAATGCAAAAAGAAATAAAGTATTTCTCATTTTAGAGATTGAAAAGGTTTAAAGCAATTTGATGGTTCTTCAAAAGCAGACAAATATAGCGAACCTTATTCGCGGAACAATTGAATAGTTCCCTTATTCATTCGCGACTCACCCAATTTATCGATAGCTGTAATTAAGTAAGTGTAAACGCCGGCAGGAGCCAGGTCTCCACCCTTGTTTGAGCCATTCCAAATGAAGCTATTATTGGATTCATAAATTACGTCGCCATTTCTGTCTATCACCGTTACAGAATTTATAGACGATTCATTTTGAGTAGCTTCTTCAAAGTTGATTACGTCGTTTCTGCCGTTGATACCCGGCGAAAATGCATTAGGTATCTTGAAGACAATCGGCTTAACTACTTGAATAGTGCTAGATTCTGTTGCAACATTTCCAGATTTATCAGTTGCGGTTAATTCAATAGTGTAATTTCCTTCTTCGATGAACTCATGCGAAAAAGTGATGTCTGAACTCGAGTATCCATCCGAGGAAGTCCATTTGAAGGTGGCATTCGCACTAGTTTTTGGAAAGAAGAAATAGCGCATTGTCGTTGCATCTACAACCTTTGTATGAAACGAAGCTGAAATCGGTTCATCGGTGTCGTTGTAGATGTTATTCGAATCATTTTTTTTGTCAGAATCATTTTGATTGTTTCCTAAACCATCATTTATTCCCACATTCCTGTCATTGATATCTTGCCAATATCCACCTACTAAATCCTCTGTGTTTTCATTCGATGAAGGCCATTCAATGGTTGAAATTGAAGTCGATGGAAGAATTTCTTCTTGATTTGAGGAATTGATTTCTTGAGAATTCTGAATTGTAGAATTTTCCGATTTTTGAGATATACTAGTTTCTTCTGTTTTAGCATCAACGGGTGTGTTGGTTGCTATTTCTCCATCTGCTTTCGAGGAGTTTAACACAATTAGCGTCGTAACAGTTGCTACTACAGCGGCTGCAGCGATTCCAATTATTTTGGAAATGGAGAAGCTAGAGGCAGTCGTCGTCGATGCGCTTGAAAGCCCATTTGAAATAGAATTCCAAATTTCGGGATTCACAGTACTTTCATGAGAAGCGAACTTCTCTTGAAGCATGTTTTTGATATTTTCGTCAGTATTACTCAACGTTATTTTCTTGAGTTGCTAAAGTTTTTTTTAGCCATTCTTTTGATTTTAGAAATTGGGTTTTCGAAGTGTTTTCCGAGATCCCTAGCATTTCACCAATCTCTTTATGTCCGTATCCCTCGATGGCAAAAAGGTTAAATACGGTTTTATATCCGGTAGGCATTCTTTCTATTAATTCTAGAATGTCATCCGCTTGCATTTTTTCGAGTCCACTTAAATCGGAGTTGTCTATCTCCTGAACATCATCAATATCCACGGTATCCTTCCATTTTTTGGTAGAACGAATATGCGTGAGTGCAGTATTGACAATTACAGTGCGAATCCAACCGCCAAGTGGTCCGCTGCCTTGCCATTGATGGATTCGTTCAAAAACTTTGATGAATCCATCTTGTAATACATCTGCCGCTTCTTCTCTGTCGGAGAAATAGCGGCGGCATACAGACATCATTTTACCCGCGTATTGGTCGAAGAGAGCCTTTTGGGCTTCCCTTTTGCCTTTTAAGCAACCTTGTGCGAGTTCATGATCTGTCATACTGCATTCTAAACTGTGATGAAGATGGACATAAAAAAGTTGCCCCACCAAAGATTTTTTTCTCGGGTGGGGCAAAAAGTATTTTTTCTTTTCTATCGAATTACTGTAACGTAGCCTTCTCTGACTTCGAATGTGCCATCGCTTAATCGCTTAGCCTCTACTCGCCAAACGAAAGTATCAGTTTGGGTATAGTATTGACCATTTTCAATATTACCAGTCCAGGCTTGATTTGGGTTGTTTGTCACAAAGACTAAACTGCCCCATCTGTCATAGATTCTAAGGGTGTATTCATTTGGGTCAACTCCTGTAACTACCGGAAGCCAAACTTCATTTTTTCCATCAAAGTCTGGGGTAAATGCGTTAGGAGCAAAAATTTGGAAGATGGATTCAATTACAATATCACGACATACTGTATCACGACAGCCAAATTCATTTTCTGACATTAGACAAACCGGGAATACAGCCAAATCTACATCTGGGAATTCAAAAACAGGGTTTATTTCTTGGCTAGATCCAAGCGTTGAGAACTCCCAGTCATACATGGTTCCACCTGTAGTCCAGTTTTCGAATTGTACCTCAGTTTCAAGAACACTAACGCTTTGTGGTGTCCATGTAAATTCTATTTCTGGGTATCCATATATCGTAATTGGAGCGTCAAGTGTATCCACTCCTACGCATCCATCTGGTGAAGTCACAGTAAGGAATGGTAAGAATGAACCAAGTTGAGCGTAGGTGTATTGAATTGTTCCACAAATTGGTTGCGTAACGTTATTGCCAAAATTCCAGACACAAGCGTCTACTAACGCTGGATCAGTAAGGTTTTCAAAATTGACAACAACAGGATAGCAGCCATTGGTGGTATCTACTGTGAAAATAACTTGAGGTGTTTCGAACACGGTTACATCAAATGTATCGAATGCAGGGGGATTACAACCATCATAAGCATAAGCATAGTAAGATGTAGTCACAAGTGGGCAAACTGTATAGTTTAATCCAGTGTTCAGTGGAGTACTTGTAGTTGGGTTAGGCGCTTCAAACCAATCAACAACTACAGAACCATTTCCACCAGTAGTAACAGCAGTCATATCTACGCACTCTCCGGTGCAAAGCGTAGTTTGATTCAGCCCATTGAGAATTTCAAGTTCAATCGGCGGATTCAAAATAGCACTAACACTTAATGTATCGCTGAAACATCCTGGAGCACCCAAGTCTTCTGCATAAAAGTAAAGAGTAGTATCCTGAGTCAATGAGAAATTGAAAGGACTGTTGATTCCGATTTCACAATTGATTTCTTCACAGTTGTGCCAGTGGATGGTAAAGTTGCCACTTCCACCAACCGCGTTAACTTGGAAAGGAACTAATTCTTCAAAACAGAATGGAGTGTTGAATACAGTTGGTGTTACAATGATTTGCGGATTAATTGAATTTACAATTACAGCGGTATCAGAAATACATCCAAGCACATCCGTAACCAGAACGTTAAACACGCCAGTGCTTAGGTCTGTAAATACTCCTGTTGCATTTGTCAAAATTTGCGGACCAGTGATATTATAGGTTGTCGCAACGTTGTCAATTACATTGATTTGACCAGTAGATTCTCCGAAGCAAGCCGGAGGTAAAATGATTACATCATCAATATAATTGTACGGAAGCGGGTTCAAGAATACACTGCCAATGTATTCACAGTTTTGTGCATCTGAAACAACATAGTCATACGTACCAGCGCACAATTCTTCTTCAAGGAAAGTATCTAAATCTGGATTAGGAGCAGCCCAGTCGATTGAATAAGTTCCGTAACTTCCTGAAGGAGTTAGTTCAATCGTCCCATCGCAAGCGCCAAAGCACAAATCACTTGGAAATACTTCCGCTACTAAAAGCTCTGTTCCAACAGTGATAGAGATGGTTTCAGTATCGATACAACCATTCGCATCAGTTCCTGTGACAGTGAAGATTTCGGTAAGTGCAGGAGATACATTCATTGGGTTGCTATTGGATGGGTCAACCAATGATGGAGTTGCTGTCCAAACATATGTCTGAGCGCCACTAGCAGTTAATTCAGATGTTCCGTTGAAACATATTGTTGCGTCGTCAGCTGCAATTGAAACTGTTGGTAGCGCATTAACTGTAAGAACCATGTTATCCGTCAATGAGCATTGCGCATTGAATGCCGTAACTGTGAAAGGATAAGCTCCAGCTACTAATGAATTGGCAGTTGGTTGAGCTACGTTAGTTGCGCTTAGTATTCCACTTGCGTTAGTCCATGAATAGGTTTGACCTGCTATTGCAACAGTTCCAATTTGAATATCCAATCCTGCGCAAACATCTAAATCAAGTCCAGCATTTATTATTGGAAGAGAAATTTGGTCAACTTGAATACAAGTAAGCGGTGCTGATGTGCAGCCGGTGTTATCTGTAACCAAATTAATGCAATAGTTATTGGCCGTGTTGACGGTTTCTATCATTGTTGTTGTTGCCTCATTCCATGTAGCACCTGTGCTTGTGTTTACAGTAAATGGCGCGGAACCAGTCAACGCAATTTGCAGATTGATAGAAGAACCGGCACAGAATGACGTGTCGGTAGTAACCCAAGTTGCAGTAGGCAATGGAATAAGATCCAAGTTGGCAAGCGGGCTATCAACGTTGTTTACACATCCGGTGTTGTCAGTGATGCTAGTGACAAAATAGTTTCCTTCAGCGCATGCTGAAAACGTGTAGGAGTTGGTTGCCGAATTGTGCGTATTTCCAGGGTCTGCACCGCTTGGTCCTTGTATGTCAAAATTCCATGGTGCTTGTCCGGTAAGTGCGATTGTAAAGTCGTGACATACCCCAGTACATTCACTAGCATTAGCGCTGAATACCGCCGTTGGAAGTGCATTCACGGTTAGAATAGCAACGTTAGATGATGCAGCACTAGTGCAGGAGTTAGCGTCAGTTACAGTGGTTACACTATAGTTTCCAGCAGCCGTAGCAGAGTAAATTGCAGGTGATGTAGCAGCATTTGGAGGCGACACTGCGCCACCAGGTGTTGACATATCATAATCCCAAGGACCTGTTCCAGTGAATGCAATGTTAAAGTTATGAGATTGTCCAGCGCAGATAGTTGCGTTAGCACTCATAGTTGCAGTAGGCAGTGGATTTACAGTGAGTAAAGCAGATGCAGATGCTGCTGAACTAGTGCATCCGTTGTTATCCGTTACTGAAGAAATAGCATAGTTGCCTGCAGCAGAAGCAGTATAAGTAGCAGCATTTGTAGCTGAGTTGAATGGTCCTGCTGTTCCGCCACCAGGAAGTGAAATGGAGTAGTCATAATCAGCTGCACCTGTAAATGCGATATTGAAGGTGTGACTTCCTCCCGCGCAAATTGCGCTAGGTCCATTAAGCGCAGCAGTTGGCAAGCTGTTTACTGTAAGCGTTACCGTAGGAGAATCCGTTGTGTTAGTGCAACCATTGTTGTCTGTGACAGTTGTAACGAAGTAACTGCCAGCAGTGCCCGTAGTGAAAGTATTACCACCATCTATATTTTGAGCTAAAGCACCAGTTGTGGCATTCCAAACTTGAACGTTAGAGTATGGCGCTGTTCCAGTATATGTAACGTTGAATGTGTGCGTTTGACCTTGACAAATAGCAGCACTAGCAGATAGAGTTGCTGTTGGCAATGGGTTAACAGTCATAGTAGTCGTAGCGCTAGTTCCTGTTGCTTGCGTTAAACAACTCGCATTTGAAGTCATGATAACGTACACCTGATTGCCATTAGCAAAGCCTGGATTGGTATAGGTTGGACCGGTAATTCCTGTAGGAAGGTTGTTTAAGTACCAAGCATAAGTTGGGGTTGTTCCACCATTGGTTGGAGTTGCTGTGAATGTAACAGAAGTTCCAGCACAGATAGCGCCCGCAGGGCTGGCCGCAATTGTAACAGATGGGGTAATCAACGGACTAACGTCCATCGTAATGTTATTGCTGCTTACAGTTGTTGGTGAAGCACATAGCGCATTGCTTAAAAGAGTAACGCTTACTATAGCGTTATCAGCAAGACCTGTTGTTGAATAAGTTGTAGCATTCGTTGCGCCAGGAGCAGGGTTTCCATTGACAAGCCAAGTGTACGTTGGAGCTGCTCCAGGGTTAACAGGAACCGCTGTGAATGTAACATTGGCTCCAGCACATATAGTTCCAGAAGGTGCAGCAGTAATTGAAATAGAAGGCACAAGCACTGGGTTAACAGTCATGGTTGTTGCTACACTTGTAACGCTTGCGGAACTTGGACAAGAAGCCCCGCTGACCATTGTAACTGTGACAGCATTACCATTTACGAGTGTTGATGTCGTAAAGGTGTTTCCAGTTTGGCCAGCTTGAGGAACGTTATTGATATTCCATTGATAAGTTGGGCCAGGCGCGAAACCACCGTTGCTTGGTATAGCAGTGAATGTCACTGAAGTTCCCGCACAAATTGCACCGACAGGATTTGAGTTAATAGTTACACTAGGAACAACAACAGGGTTAACCGTCATTGTAGTAGTCGTGCTAGTAGCCGTAGCTGTTGTGACACATGAAAGACTTGACGTCATTACAACGTAAATCGTATTTGTATTGGCTAAAGTAGAATTCGTGTAAGTAGGAGAGTTTGAACCAACAGGCGTATTATTAAGGAACCATTGATAAGTTGGTGCAGGACCACCATTCGTAGGAGTTGCTGTAAACGTCACAGATGTACCTGCACAGATAGTGCTACCTGGGTTTGCAGCAATTGTAACTGAAGGAGTTACGTTTCCAGTTACGGTGAATGTTTCGCATTCATTTACAGTTGCTGTACATCCATTTCCATCTGTTATTGAAGTAATGCAATATGTATTAGCACCTGTTGCTGGAGATACGACGGTTATATTTGAGTTAGCCGCTGTTACTCCGGTAATTGGCCAAGTGATGCCAGCTCCAGTTCCGTTGAATGACCAGTTAGGAGTTCCTGTAGCAGTTACGCCGATAACAGCATTGTCACCCGTGCAAATGGTTCCAGTTCCTGTAGTCGCAACAGTAGGTAATGGATTTACAGTTAGAGTCATTACGTTGTTCTGTGGGTTAGAACAGAATGGTGCGGTAGTATACTGCACGTTGGTAATGCTGTAAGTAGTTGTTTGTGTTGGATTAACACCGTTCAAAGATTGCAAATCTGACCAAGGGTTCGCAGGTAAGTTTGGCGCACCCGCAGGATCCAATGGGTTAGCTGACCATGTCACGTTATATGATCCTGCAGCACTAGCATCAAAAATCAACGAGGCTGATTGCCCGTTGCATATTGCTGCTGCTTGCTGGAATACACCTGTAATTAAAGGTCTAACGGTTACAGTTACAGGGATATTAACATTGGTTACACACGCAGGAAATGCTTGATAGGCGATGCTTGTGAGCGTGTAGGTAGTGTTTACTGTTGGGTTAACTGTTACGGTATAAGGCATTGAGCTTATAGTCAATGGCCAAGCGATACCTGCCCCAGTTCCGTTTACAACCCAAGGACCAGGCCCTGTAAGAGCGAAGTTAATGACAGCTGATCCAGCCGAGCAAATTGTAGTATTGTTTAATCCACCAATGTCTATTGAACCGCCAGGAGGTGGCGTTGAGCTTATGGTTAAACATTCAGTTGCTGTGCAGTTGGCTAAATCGGTATCAGTTACTGTCACGCAGTATTGAATTCCGTCAAGATTGGCGATGTCTTGGGTGACAGCGCCATTGCTCCAAGAATATGTGTAGTTTCCAGAACCTCCAATTGGAGTTAGATCAATTGCACCATCGTTTTGAATGCAACTTTCAGCAGTTGGGGTTAGAGTGAGGTCTTGAAGAGAAACGCTTACGAAAACAGTGTCTTGAGCTGCGCATGCTGCAGGAACTCCGTTTAAGACAGCAAGAATTTGAGTGTCAGTTGAAATGCTCTCTAATACTTGAGCCGCGCCATTACCATCAAATCCAGGAGTTGCATCCCCACTGATTACGCTCCAAGTATATGTTGTTCCGCCTGTAGCCGTCACTGGAAGTGTTTGGCCTAAGCATATCATTGTGTCGGTTACAGAAAGGGAAATGCTTGGATATACGGTGACTGTAATAAAAAGGTCATCGTGCCCGGGTAGAAGACACGCATCATCATCTGCTTCGAAATGAATGACGTGAGTACCAATCATAGATTCATTGGTAAGCATGCAAAACTCAGCAATTGCCGGATTAATTGTCGCTTGGTTCAAAGTGGGATTACCAGTATTCAGAATAACAGGATGCGTTTCTGTGATTGTAATAGCTCTTAATGGGTTGCTATTGCTTGCTTGCACGGAAAAACAAAGAGAATCCCCAGCGCAAACCCCAATAGTTGTGTTGTTTACAATTATTCCAAAATCAGCACTTTGGATTTCTGGCGTATCGAAGTCAGTGGTTGTGGTGGTACAATCCCGCAAGAGAAAAGTCATGGAGTGGTGAACTTTTCCTTGGGAAATACCTCCAATGGTCATTTCAACAACAAAATTCACCGTATAAAATCCTGCAGTTAGACCATTGGTATTCAGGCTTATTAGTCCTGTAGGCGAAATTGACAATCCAGGAATAGCTGTATATCCTGGAACGTTTACATTCAAGCCTGGAGTTGCTCCTGTAGTCTGCGGAGTCTCAAGAGCATAGGTCAAAACGGCTCCTGAAGTGTTGGCAGTGTTTACTTGATAGGTTATTACTCCTTGACCAATGCACTCATAAGGTGCCCCGAGGCTTGTTATATCAGCAGAATTTGAACAAACGCTGGTATTTATTTCTGCATATGTATAGGCAGCTGGGTATGTTGAAGAGTCTATATTGTTGAAGTAGTTCCAGTTGTTTTCATTCCAAACTACTTTCCATGTGCAACCCGCAGGAAGGGTAACTACGCCGCTGTAGACTACTTGAGTTACACCAGGGAATATTCCACCTGTTGCAGTGTTAGTAAAGTATGATTCACAAGAACTACTAGCTAATTCACTGGGGCAGAGGTCAGAAATCTCTATTTCTGATACAAAATTTAAATCTTGAATGAATGGAGATGAGGCGCAACCGCTCGGAAAGAAGAAAACATTCTCAACAGACAAGGCTGGCGTGGCGCCAAAACAATCCCTGTATTGGGTATATGTAATCTGATATTGGTTTCCGCCAAGGCACTCCCAAGTAATATTTCCACCCAAGACATGATTTGCTCTGGATTCGACGAAAATAAGAGAGAGTAAAAGTACTAAAAGTACAGGTAACAACTTCACTTTCATAAGTATAGATTGCTTCACGGTCGTGCTCAAAATTAGTTAATGTACATACCTAATACAAAGACTATTCAAAGGTTCAAAAGGTCGCTTGCAGGTAGACAATTGAGGTCGAAATATACTAAAAATGTTAATAAACTACGAAATCTATTGATTTTATTGGGGTTTGAGACAAGAAATATTAACTTAAAATTGGGGTAACGAAAACATCGAGAAACGTTCACTTTGAAAGATGGTCTATTCAATACTTGTGATTACATTTGTCCCCCTTGTTTAATTTACATCAATTAACCCCGCATGAAAAAAGCTTTACTTAGCGTTCTTGTGATGGCAATTTCATTTGCAATCCAAGCTCAAAACTGTCAAGATGTATTCATCTCTGAGTACCTTGAAGGAACCTACAACAACAAAGCGATAGAGCTTTACAATCCAACTGCTTCCCCTATCGATTTAGGAGCAGGTCAGTATTCATTCGGTCGCGACCGTGATGGCGCTGGTGTTCCAATGCTCATGAATATCACAGGTATCATTCAACCTTACGATGTAAGGGTATTTGTACTCGATAAAAGAGATCCGGCTGGAACAGGAAATGAAGTTCCAGTTGTAGATGCCCTTCAAGCAAAGGCGGATACATTCGTTAACCCAGTTTATATTCAGTCAAATTCTCCTTTCTATTTTAATGGAGATGATGCATTCGTTTTGGTAAAAGGTGGAAATACTATTCTTGATATTGTTGGAAAAATCGGTGAAGATCCTGGAAGCGGATGGTACGTTCCTGGCGACCCAAATACAAGATGGTGGACTGTAGACAATTCTATGATCAGAAAGCCTGAGATCGAACATGGTGTCCTTTCAAATCCAGCAGTGTTTGATCCATCTTTGGAGTGGGATAGTATTCCGTCTGATATTTATGATTCTCTAGGTGTTCACTTCTGCGCTTGTGGAACAGTTGGTGTTTTTGAAAATGAAATCGAAAAAAATAATTTCGACATTTTCCCAAATCCTATTGAAGAAGGAACTTTCGCTGTTAAAAGCACTGCGAAGATGTCTTCTTTTACTCTTGTGAGCAGCAACGGTGCTGTAGTAAAACAAGAGCGCATGGAAAGAAACAATTTTGCAAATGTTGAACTTCCACAAGTTGCTCCAGGTATGTATACCATCATCATTCAATTTGAAGATGGTACTAGGAATTATCGAAAATTGATTTTCAAATAATATTGAAAGTAAAGGGGTTTGAAAACCCCTTTCTTTTGCTATAAACCTTCAGTAATTTTTTCCCATGAGAAATCTTCTGATTATTTTTTTGTGTCTAATATCTGCGTCATTTGCTTCTGCTCAGAATACCAAGGTCTCGGGCGTTGTAAAGGATAGTTATACCGGCGAAACTCTGCCGAACGCGCAGATCAAATATGGCGACCAGGTCTTGATGACTGACATTAACGGTAGTTTCAGCGTTTCTGTTCCAAACGGAAAGTACACATTCGTTGCAACCTTTACTGGTTATGCATCAACTGAACAAACTGTCAATGCATCGGGCAATGCAATGTCACTTGTATTTTTACTTCAATCAGTAGACTTAAAAGAAGTAGAAGTAATAGCAGATATTGCAGTAGGCAGAAAAACACCAGTGGCTTTCTCTGATATCTCTGCGATCAAATTGAAAGAGGAACTTGGAACACAAGACTTACCAATGATTCTGAATACCACTCCTGGTATATATGCGACACAATCTGGAGGAGGTGATGGCGATGCTCGTGTAAACATTCGTGGATTTAATCAACGAAATGTGGCCGTAATGGTTGATGGTATCCCAATGAATGATATGGAGAACGGCTGGGTATACTGGTCTAACTGGTTTGGTCTTGATGTTGTCACTCAAAAAGTTCAAGTTCAAAGAGGACTTGGTGCTTCAAAATTGGCAATCCCCGCGATTGGCGGTTCTATCAATATCTTATCTCAAGGTATTGATCAAAAAAGACAGTTGTCGTTCTCAAGTGAGCTTGGAAATAACATGAATTTGCGCCAAACTGTTGGTTACAATTCGGGAAGGCTTGAAAAAGGTTGGGGCGTTACAGCTTCCCTTTCTTACAAAAGAAACGATGGATGGGTTACTAACTTGAATTCACAGCAGCTATTCTATTTTTTGAAAGTTCAAAAGGAATTTGACAAGCATAGTTTCTCGCTTTCTGTAATGGGAAGTCCGCAGCAACATAATCAGCGCCTAGGCAGAAATAGAATGGCTTTTTATGATGCTGATTATGCATTGAGACAAGGGGTCGATACAACAGGCTCTTATCAAACAGGAAGCGATCGAGGTTTGCGATTCAATTCGGAATGGGGTTATATTACACAAAGCCGATTTGATGGTAATGCTGAGCAGCAGGCGCTATCCTCACGTTTGAATTATTACCATAAGCCAATTGTAAACTTCAAACATTTCTGGTCGCCAAATGAAAGATTTGCGCTTTCAAATATTGCGTATTTGTCTTTTGGTAATGGCGGTGGAACGCGCTTGAATAATCAACCTGCACCTGACGAAAATGGTCAGTTGGATTTTGATTACATGTATAGAAAAAACACACAAGTAATTCAAAGTCTTTTTACCACTTTATATCCATATGATTTGAATTATGTGAATGATACAAATCAATACCGCGCCTCATATTACTTGCAGTCAAGCAGAAATAATCACGTATGGTATGGTGTGCTTTCTACTTTCAAGTTTAAGTACAACGAAGAGCTTGAATTCTCTGGTGGTATAGATGCTCGTTTTTACAAAACAGAAAGATATCAAGAAGTTTATGATCTTCTAGGTGCGGATTATGTTGTAGTAGATCCAAATGACAAGAACGATCCTACACAAGTAAGAAGAAAAGGAGACATCATTAATTACAATATCAACAGCTTTGTAAGACAAGGTGGTCTGTTTCTTTTAGGAGAATATCAATACGGAAATTGGACTGCATTTGTGAATGTAACCGCTTCAGTCAATAGCTACAATCGCGTTAACTTATTTGGTTTAAAAGATTCTACTGGAAAACATCCAGAAAGTGGCTGGAAAACTTTCCCTGGCGCCACTGGTAAAGGCGGGTTTAAATACCGAATCAATAAATATCATAGTGTTTTTGCAAATGCCGGTTACCTATCACGTGCTCAAATGTTGGCAAATGTCTATAGCGGCACATCGCTTACTACTTTTCAAGGTGTAGAAAATGAAAGAGTATCAGCATTTGAAGTTGGTTATAATATGAACTACAGTCGTTTCAAGCCATCTATTAATTTCTATTATACCATTTGGAACAATAGACCAGTTACACAAACGCTGACATATGGCACTGAAAGTTATGCTGTAAGCATTCCTGGAATGAATGCCCATCATCGCGGAGTAGAGTTGGAGGCTACATATGATGTCACTAAAAAAATCTCAATCGAAGGAGCTTTTTCTCTCGGAAATTGGGAATGGATGTCTGATGCTACAGCTATTGTGACAGATGAAATAGGCCTTGTTGTTATCGACACGGTTTACTTCGATGCAAAAGGAGTTAAAGTTGGTGATGCAGCTCAGACACAAGCAAGTGTTGGGGTTCGATTTGAACCTATAAAAGGGCTTTACTTCAAACCACGCTTTACATATTTCGAAAATTATTTTGCAGACTTTGATCCTGAGACTTTGCAAGGCACAAATGGTAGCCGTCAATCTTGGGAAATTCCCTCATATTTTACTATAGATTTCAATATGGGATATTCTCGTCCACTTGCGAAGAAATACAGAATTGGAGTAAAAGTAAACTTGATGAATATCACAGATGAAGTGTACATTTCCGACGCTAAGAATAATGAATACGGAACAGGCTTTGACGCTCAATCTGCAGGTGTTTATTACGGAATGGGCTTCCGTTGGAATGTGGGGGTTAACTTCACTTATTAATTGTATAAAAGAATAATTACATCATAAATGAAAACAAACATTATTAACAAAGGCATTCAGTTGATTGTGGCTTTCATGGCTACCATTCAATTGGCAAATGCACAGGCAGTTCTCCCAACATCATGGGATTTTGATGCGGCTACACCAACGGGGTGGACAGAATCTTTGGGTTCTAGCGCCCCTCGTTATTCTACAGGTTTTGTAGGCAGCGCATGCCGCTTGGATGCGACTGGTGATTACGTTGTAATCGAATTCGCTGAAGAGCCAGGTGAGGTTGCTTATGCAATCAAAGGACAAAACACTGGTGGTACTTGGCAAGGTACTTTTACTGTTGAAGAATCAGCTAATGGAACAGCATTTACGCCGCTTCATACTTTTGTAAACGGTGACATTAACGCAACAGCATTTACTGAGTTTACAGAGTCTCCTCAAGCAACTAGCCGTTTCATTCGTTTCTATTTCACAACGAAAGTTTCTGGACACAACATCGCTCTTGATGAGGTTTCTATCGCAGCGCCAACTGCAGGAAACGCGCAAGAAATTAACGTAAATGTTGGTGGTAACAACGTTCCTAGCGAATCGACATACATTATCGGCGACGCGGCTGTTACTTCATTCACTATTGATAACTTAGGTTTGACAGCTGATTTGAATATCTCGAATATTTCAATTAGCGGAACAGATGCTGCTGATTTCACCCTTGGCGCTTTGCCAACATCAATCGCTGCTGAATCAAACCAATCGTTTGATTTGAACTTCGCTCCTACAGGAACTGGTTCGCGTTTCTGCACGATTACTATTGACAACGATGATGCAAGTGAGAATCCTTATACTATCAACGTATATGGTGTAGCAGGAGGTCAGTCTACTGAACCTACCGCGCAAGCTGCTGCAATTACATTCTCAGGTGTAAAATCATGGGACTTCAATCTGAACTTCACTGCGGGTTCTCCTGCCGCTGAAAAGTATATTGTACTTCGCTCGAATGGCACTGCTGTTGTCGATGCTCCGTCTGACAACACTACATACTTAAAAGGTCAATGGATTGGCAATTCACAAGTTTGCTATGTTGGTGATGCTGGTTCTTTCAACGCACGCAACATCGAAGCAAGTTCAGACTATTATTTTGCAGTTTTTGCATTTAATGGTCCAGCGGGTTTTGAAAACTACTTGACTAGTTCTCCAACTTCTGGAATGGCTGCTACTTTGGATCCAAACTTTGGTACTTACTGGAATGGTCTTAACCACAATGAATCAACATTCGTAACTGAATTGACAAGTGCGTTGTTCCCTGCAAACTACTTCCAAGTTTATTACTCTAACTATAGCAGCACGTTGATCAATGAATTTTACGTTACAGATACTGTTGCTGATGGTGTTTCTAAAAATGCAGTAGAATGCCAGTATTCTGGTGATCATTACATGTATGAATCAACTTTCGCATGGTGGAATGGTCAAAACGAAGGTATTCTTAGCCGGGAACACTCTTTTCCACAAAGCTGGATGCCAACTTACCTAGACGCTGGTTTTGATGATTCTGACGAGGTTTCTGACCTTCACAATCTTTTCCCTGTTCGTCAAGTAGAATGCAATGCTGTTCGTAGCAACTATCCTTATGGAGAAGTAGTTACTCCTTCTAGCACTTATGGCCCTTGTCAATATGGCGCAAACGCTATTGGACAGAACGTGTATGAGCCTCGCGACGAAATCAAAGGTGAAGCCGCTCGCGCCATTATGTACCAAGCAACTAAGAACAATGCTGTTGGTGATGATTTCAGTTTCCCTGAGCAAATCTCATTGGTTATTCAATATGGCCAACCAGAATACATTATCAAGCAATGGCACTTCCAAGATTTGCCAACGAACTATGAAATTGCACGTAATGAGTATATCGAAGAGCGTCAAAATAACCGTAATGCGTTTATCGATAGCACGCTTTTCCCTTGCTTCATTCGTTTCTCAAATCTTACTAAGTGGCAGCCACAGGTGGTTTATAGCAACCAAACATTGACTTGCTATGATCAAGGACTGAGCTACCAGTGGTATTTGAACGGTGAGCCAGTTGAAAATGCAACAAATTCAACGCTTCAAATTTCTGATAATGGAAATTATTCTCTAGCTGTTCAACAGTTTGAGCAATGCCCAACGATTGAATCTACTCCGATTGCAGTAACTGATATTTCAGTTTCAGAAACTGAGTTGGAGAATTTCACTGCTGTTGTTTATCCAAACCCTGCAAAAGGAAACTTCAACCTTTCTGTTAGTTCAGTAAACAATGAGCGCGTTCGTTTTGAAATCCTAAATTCAAACGGTGCGACGGTTTCTACAGAATCTAAAGTAGTTGCTCCAGGTACTAATGTTGTTGAGTTCAACAACAATCTATCTGCGGGTGTTTACTATATCAGAATGATTACTTCTGAAGGAGTTCTTGTAAAGACTGTTGTTGTAGAATAATAGTTTAAGAAATAAAAAAAGCCCGTCTCGTTGAAAACGAGACGGGCTTTTTTTTTGGATTAAATGCTTAGAATACAAAGCGCACAGCTAGCGCAGCATCGCTAAATAGCCAAATGTCTCCACCGCCAAGATTCAATGCTGGCTTATAGTCTAATGAAAGCTGCAATGGAATGGGTTCAAAGAAATATTCGATGCCTATAATTCCATCAATGCCTATTACTGAGCCATGACTATTATATCTATCGCCAAATAAGTCATGTCCTCCATCTTGATAGAAGCCGAGATGCCCGCCTGCTCCGTAATAGAAATTCAATCCACTAACATCAGGAATGGAATTATGTATTTCATACAATGCGGTAAAGTTTGTTCCACCTCGTGTGAATTGACCAATGAATTCGAGTGAGTTATTTGAGCTCATATAATGCTGATAAGTGATACCACTGTACCATCCACCACGAATCCCTATTAGATCTTGTGCTTTAAGATTGGTCGAACTTGCGCCGAGCGCGAGTGCGAGCAGAAAAATTGTAATGTATTTCATATTGAAAATATTAAAGACCAAAGGTAGGTCATAAAAAAACCCGTCTCGTGATCAACGAGACGGGTTAAGATTATTTTGGAGTTGAATGGAAAAATTTACCCGACAACTTTCATGAACACCCCATTTTGAACGGTTATTGTTCCGCCAGTTCCATCGATATTTTTTAATACTCCATTGAATGTTACTCTAAAGAAATTCGGTGCAGCCACGTATCGCTGAATTGCGATTGTTCCAGATGCACCAGCCATGTTTGAAGAGTAGGTAACTCCACCAATACTGTAGCTAATTGAATTAGCTGTTCCGCTTGTAGGACCTACAGGAATTGAAGTTCCTTGCGCCCAAACACCGCCTGGAGGTGTGATTGAAAGGGCGATGTTGCCAAGTTGAAGGCTAGTACCACCAGCAGTCAATGTGCCTGATTCAGCGGCAGTAATTCCTGTTGGAGGAACAACGTGGCTTACGTTTGTAACAGTCCATGAGAGGATAGTGTCGCAATCTGGGCAAGAAGAACCTGCGCAGTCTACCCACCACTCATCACCATCTAGCGCGCCATTGATGCAACTTCCATCAGTTGTACATGGAGGGCATTCAACACCACCGCAATCGATTCCGATTTCAGTTCCGTTCATTTCTTGGTCAACGCAAGTAGGACAAGCATCGCAGAAAAGACCACCGCAGTCAACTTCGGTTTCAGTGCCATTCAAAAGGCCATCACCGCAAAGTGCAGAGCAAGGTCCGCAGTTTGTACCACCGCAGTCAATACCTGTTTCGTCGGCATCTTGTATGCAGTTGCGGCATTGAGGACATGGTCCACATTCACCTCCACAATCTATACAGGTTTCACCTTGTTCTGGTTGCCAGATACCATCTATACAGTGGTCGCAGGCAGGGCAATTCGCACCACCACAATCCAACAAAAATTCACCGTTATTCAGAATTCCATCATAACAGTTCTCTGGAATTTTATTTTCTTCATTCAGACAGCTCGCAAGAAAGAATGTCGCTGCGAAGGCTGTTACAAACACCACTAAGTAATTGCGGAATTTCATTGTGTATTAAAATTTTGGCGGTTCGAATATACACTGAAAGACCTTTCGTCCCTACAAAGGGTTGCATATTCCTAGAATATTCGGTGAATATCTGTTTGGTAACATGCATGTTCCGAACTCATTTTTGTAGTAATTACGCATCATGATGGAAAAGATTTGGATTTCGAAGAAGTTGCCTGATGAACAGTTGGTTAGCGATTTAACAAAAGAGCTAACCATTTCACCGGTGCTTACCTCTTTGCTTATTCAGCGCGGAATTTCTGATTTTGATACCGCGAAAAATTTTTTTCGTCCGGATTTGAATCAGCTACTTGATCCTTTCCTAATGAAGGATATGGACAAGGCCGTTGATCGACTCCAAGAAGCTTTAGAAGGTGGTCAGAAAATATTGGTTTACGGGGATTACGATGTAGACGGCACCACTGCGGTGACCTTAGTTTATTCCTTTTTGAAAAAAATTGGGGCAGATTGCGATTATTATATTCCAGATAGATATCTCGAAGGCTATGGTTTTTCTTTCAAATCCGTTGATTTTGCTAAGGAAAATGGCTTTGATCTAATTATTACACTCGATTGCGGTGTTAAGGACGCTGCAAAAGTGGATAAAGCCAATGAATATGGAATTGACGTTATCATTTGTGACCACCATAATCCCGGTGAATTGCCAAAAGCGTTTGCTGTGCTTGATCCAAAAAGAGCCGACTGTGATTACCCTTACAAAGGACTGAGTGGTTGCGGAGTGGGCTTTAAAATGCTTCAGGGCTGGTGCAGAAAGCAAGGCTTAAGCGAGGATATGCTCTTCGAATATCTTGACTTGCTCAC
>JBIIBU010000082.1:0-7661 GCA_044239235.1 Flavobacteriales bacterium | reverse complement strand
GCACTCGCAAGGTAATAGCCACCTTGAGAATAGTTCTCAGCATAGGCTACAATCCATTTACCTGACGCTTTGAAGTCAAGAATTGCATTTCGCATATCGTAGATTGTGCTTGGAGATGCTCCAAAATTAATGACTTCAAGGAATACTCCTTTGATCTTATCATCCGATTTTGCTTTTTCTAAATCTTGAATAAAATGGTTCAAACCAAGTTTACTTTCTGATTGAAAAGTAGCTGGATTGAAATTGACATCGTTGTCATTTCCTCTTTCTACAACCTCTTGATCGAGGACAATGTGGAGGATGGAATTGTCTTTTACAGAAACTTGTTTGTCATCAGAACCACTCGATAAAGCGGCTATAATAATGATCACAAATACTGCAAGCACTAAGAACATGGCAACGAATGTTCCTATGAATGATGCTAATACGTTTTTTAAAAAATTCATCGAGATATAATTTTCCTATTTGATAGTACGAAGCTAGTCCTCACTGTTTTATCAAAGGTCGAGCTTTACACAAACGGTCAAGAACCTCACTCAATGGTAGAATTCTGTATTTTCGTGCTCTGATGAGTCTCAATAAAGCATACCTATGTATAGGAGGAAACCTCGGTGATCGTGAGGAAAACCTCGAGGAAACACGCGAATTTATCTCCTTCAATATGGGGGATATCTTGGCCGAATCGTCTATATATCAGTCTCCAGCTTGGGGAATGGAAGGAGCTCCTGATTTCTTAAATCAAGTAGTACTTATCAAAACCGCTCTTTCGTTGCCTCTTTTGTTGGCAGAAATCACCGAACTCGAAGTTGAGTTTTACGGCAGAAAGAAAACGAATGGTGTTTATTCTTCTCGTGAAATGGACGTCGATATTCTATTTTATAATGAGGAAATTTTAGAATCAGAAAAGCTCACAGTTCCTCATCCACGCATGCATTTGCGCAAGTTTGTTCTTGTGCCACTTGCAGAGATTGCAGGCGATGTTATTCATCCAGTGCTTAAAGTTTCAGTAGCACAACTTCTCAAAGATTGCGAAGATGAAGCTGTCGTTTCTAAAATATGACATCTTACAATTATATAGTCATTGAAGGAAACATTGGGGCTGGGAAAACGAGCCTCACAACGCGCATTGCCCAAGAACTTTCTGCGCGTTTGATTTTGGAAGAATTTGCGGACAACCCTTTTCTTCCAAAGTTCTATGAAAACCCCGAGCGGTATGCTTTTCCGTTGGAATTGAGTTTTCTTTCAGAGCGTTTTTCTCAATTGAAAAAAGACTTGATGAAAGAAGATTTATTCGCTCCAAAAGTGATGAGTGATTACTTCATTAGTAAGTGTCAAATCTTCGCGAAAAACAATCTTCACAACGACGAGTACAATCTCTTTTTGAAGATGTTTGAAATAGTAGAATCGAATACGCCAAAACCTGATTTATTGGTCTATCTGTATCAGAACGTAGATCAACTTCTCATGAATATTCATAAGCGTGGAAGAGAATATGAGAAGCATATTACTGCTGAATATTTAGAGAATATACAGCAACAGTATTTGGAATTTATCCGCCAACACAGCGACATGCGTGTGGTGATTATCGATACTACTAATCTCGATTTCGTCAATCGCGACGAGGATTATAAGTGGATTAAAGAGAAAGTACTTGCCGAATATCCAATCGGAATTTCACGGATTAGTATTTAAGAATTCGTTCGATATCGTAGTAGAAAGAAGGAATTCTTGGGTATTCTTTAGCAATGCTGAAATACGTTCTTGCATAACCCTTATCACCCATATAGAGGTACATCAACACAGCTAAATAGTCCACCAATTCACGATTCTGAAGGTCTTCGGGAACATGTTTCAATGCTTCATGAGCCATTACAAAACCATCGGTTTCTTTTGTCAGGGCATAATTCATCCAACGATAATCTGCCATATTTCTAAAGAAAGGCAAGAACTGATCATCCGGATTTAGTCTGCGTAATTCATCAATTTCTCTTTTGAAAATTTCTCCAGAATAGTTGATATTAGGGCTGTCTAGCGGTATTGGAGGTAGGTCTCCATAGACTATATTGTTTTCTACCATGTAGTATTGAATCAACTGATATTGCCCGGTGAAGTATTCAAACATTTTCAGCCAAGTATCATACGCTTCTGTTTTTCTGCCGAGATTATAAGAGATTATTCCCGATTCCATTAGCGTTGGATGTTGCGTATAACTAAGGACTCCGAGCACTGTAGAATCACGTTTCTGTTGAAGGTTGATATAATAATGTGCTTTATTAAAATCACTGTACCATGTTCTGTAAAAATGCGCGATCATGGTATAGTTGGGTTGATTGGTTAGAGTCTGATATTTTTCCAACCATTTTTTAGTAAGGTCTTCGTTCTCTTGATGGCAGAAGTATATCCAATTTTGAAATTCATTTTGGAGATAAAGCGGCTGAAGTGTTATAGCTTTTTCAAAACAAAGTTCCGCTTCCAACGGCTGATGCAGAATAAGAAGTGCTTTTGATTTCTCCACCAACAACACATAATCATCTGGACGATATCTGAGTCCTTCGTTCATCGCATCGAGTCTTTCTTGTGGAGTAGGAGGGAGGTGGCGATACGATTCTATGAGCAGTTGATAATAGCGTTCGGTTCGAGAACCCGCCATGAATGCGTCATACAGTGCACGTTGCATTTTATCCCAATGCTCGAGACGCATTTCAATTTCGGCTAAATGACAACTAACGGCACCAAGGTTTTCATTGTCCATTTTCCGCCCAGCCTTGATCTCATCGATGTTATCACTAATGAGCGCCAACTCAAGAATCAGTTTTTGATCATGCGGATTTTTCTTTAATTCCTCCCGCAATTCCATCGCCCGAAATTCCCCCTCCGACCACCCCGGCTGCGCAGCGGCTGTCAAGGTGAGAAGCAGGAGAAGTGTGGTTATAGCGGCAGCTCTGGACATATTTTTGATTTTTGATTTTTGATTTTTTATTTGGAATTGTTGGAGTATCGGTAGATTTATGTTTCCTGAGCCTGTCGAGGTTTAATTTTTGATATTTGATTTTTGATTTTTTATTTGGGATTTCGTTATGTGGCAGTCGGACAATATTTTTTCTTGTGAATAAATTAATAAATAGCAATCAAAAATAAAAAATAAGAAATCAAAAATCATCCTCCGGCAGCATTAGCTCTTTCGAGCATTGTTTTGTGCGCTTCTTACAAGTGCTGTAAAGATGCGAACGATTTCATCTGCTTCTTTCATGTGCTTTTCCAAATTTGCGTTTATTATTTTTGTTTCATTCAATATTCTTAACCAATAAAGTGTTTCTCTTGCCTCTTTTGACGAAATACTAGTTTTCGATATAAAATCTGCTCTAGATTGTGCCGCACATGCCTCTTCGAAATTGGCACCAATGCTTGTTGCTGAGCGCACTAATTGAGAGGAGATAGCATATTCATGTTTTTCTTTTAAACGCACATAGAGGTATACAATTTCCACTGAAAAGTCGAACAATCTCTTTTTTAAGATTTCTGTTTTGTCATTCATGAGAGTAAGAGTTTAGTTTTTCAGGACTAAATTATACTCTAATCAATCTCCAAATTACCATTTCGATTTTATCGAAGTAAATGGTTGTTGGTGGCAGGTAGTTGGTAGCAGGTGGTAAGTAAAAGGTGCTAGGCTCAGGTACATACTTATTCTTCCACAGGAAGAGAAAAATTCTTAAATCAAATAAAAAATCAAAAATCAAAAATCAAAAATTTTGGAGCGTAAGGTGTAACGAAAGTGCGGCCTGAACTGCCCCTTTTCCGCTTCGTCAAACGTTTTTTTCGCTTCGTCGTTTTCTCCTAATACATGATAAGCGAAGGCTAGGTAATACTTTGCGTAATCGTGTTGTGGTGTGCCTTTGGGATGAAGTGTGATTTCGTTTTCTATCGTCTTGATTCCTTTTTTTATTAATCCATTTCTAACTTCTTTCGTGGTGTACCAGCAGTTTAATTCGTGCACTACCTCCAAGTATTCAAGTCTTTCATCGCGTGGATTGTCTTTGACCAATTCTTTAAATAATACAGACTCTTCAAAGTGCATTGGTTCGATCGACCACATAAATGCATAGAACAGCGCGTCGTATGCTTCTTGATATTTTCCTATTTGATATTGGGCTACGCCGCGATAGTAGAAGCAACGGTTGTTTCCACCATTGATTTTTTGGTAATCAATTGCAGTAGCGTCGAAACCTGTATCATCAACCCATAGATCGAAGTATGTGGCTGCTGTTGTGTAGTCTTTGAAAAAAGAATAATAGTAATAGCCGCTATAGAAATGTGCATTGGAAACATCCGACATACTTCTCACTGAAACATTCATTTGATCGATCCATTCCTTCGCGAGTTTTTCGTCTTTTTTATAAATGGCCTCGACCCAATAGGTGATAGGATACAAAACAGTTTCACGAGTGTACAGCAACGATTCACGGAATGTTGAATCGGCTTTTGCAAGTGAATCTTCACTCAACAAGAGAAATGCTTTATCGTATTTAAACGACGCCTCTCGCGGGAAAAGCGTAAGGCATTCGTCCAAGAATTTTTTTTGCTGATTTGATTTCTGTTCTTTGAGCAACTTGGATTTCAAATTGTACCACTCAAGATTGACATGGCCATGCGCGAATGCAGAGTCGAGATATGGACTGACTTCCTCATACTTTCGAGCATTCCAATGGTTTTCGGCCAATTGAAAATAGATGCTGCCGTTGTATTTTTTATCGAGAGAGACTAAATTAAAAAGCAAAGTAGAAGACTTAGTAATCATCGCATATTGATAAAGCAAAGAAGAATCATTTGGATTCTCCTTTATTTGATCCGCTAGGCGATATATCTGCATGTCCTGCGGATCCATACCCGGCTGCGCCAACGAAACATTGGAAGCAAAGACCACTAAAATGAAAAGTAAAATTCGAGTCAAAATAAATTTCATACCGCAATGTACAGCGAAGAAAGGGAAAAGTTCAAACTAGTGACCGGGTACCGGGTACCGGTGACCGATGACCAACGACGACTGGTGACCGGGTACCGACGACCGGTGACCAACGACGACTGGTGACTAACGACCGGGTACCAGTGACCGGTGACCAACGATTAGTTGATTAAAACAAAAAGGTTCGATGCCAAAGCATCGAACCTTCTCTATTTTTTCAAAAAATATTCTGTCGTTGTCACTAGTCGTCGGTCACCGGTCACCAGTCACTAGTCGTCGGTCACCGGTAGTCGGTACCCGGTAACTAGTCACCAGTCGTCGGTCACTGGTCACCGGTACCCGGTCACTATCCGAGGACTTCCTTCATCTTCGCGCCGATTTCAGCTGGGCTGTCGACTACGTGGATGCCACACTCGCGCATGATTTGTTTTTTCGCTGCAGCAGATTCGTTCTCGCCACTTACGATTGCACCTGCGTGACCCATGGTACGGCCTTTTGGAGCAGTTTCACCAGCGATGAAACCTACTACAGGCTTAGTGCCATGTTCTTTGATCCAACGAGCAGCCTTAGGCTCAAGCTCACCACCGATCTCACCGATCATGATGATACCTTTAGTTGCAGGGTCGTTCATAAGAAGTTGAACAGCCTCAAGAGTTGTTGTGCCAATGATTGGGTCACCACCGATACCAATCGCTGTAGTGATACCAAGACCAGCTTTAACTACTTGGTCAGCTGCTTCATAAGTCAAAGTGCCTGATTTAGACACGATACCTACTGCACCTGGCTTGAATACAAAGCCTGGCATGATGCCCACTTTCGCTTCGCCTGCTGTGATAACACCTGGACAGTTAGGACCAATCAAGGTACAGCCGCGATCTTTTACATATTCTTTAGCCTTTAGCATGTCTGCTACAGGAATACCTTCAGTGATAGTGATGATGACTTTGATTCCAGCATCAGCTGCTTCCATGATAGCGTCGCCAGCGAATGCCGGTGGAACGAAGATGATAGTAACATCTGCACCTGCTTTTTCTACCGCTTCTGCAACTGTGTTGAATACAGGACGGTCAAGGTGCGTTTGGCCACCTTTACCAGGAGTAACGCCACCAACAACGTTTGTTCCGTATGCAATCATTTGTTCTGCGTGAAAGGTACCTTCACTGCCTGTGAAGCCTTGTACGATCACTTTTGAATCTTTTCCTACGAGTACGCCCATGGATTTATAAATTTTGCCGCGAAAATAAGCGAACTTTGCCTCGTGAAACCTATTTCTGACGAAACGATTTGTGCACTATCTACCCCTCCCGGTGTTGGAGGTATAGCTGTACTGCGTGTTTCAGGGCCTAAGGCTGTTGAAATCACGCAAAAAATATTTTCAAAAAATATTTCGGATGCTCCAACTCACAAGGCGCTTCATGGGTGGATTATCAGTGAAACCGAGAAGGTTGACGAGGTTGTTCTGACTCTTTTCCGTGGACCACGCTCATTTACGGGCGAAAACACGGTTGAAATCGCTTGTCACGGCTCGGCGTTCATCCAACAGCGGATATTGGAACTATTGCTTTCTAATGGCGCTAAAATGGCAGGTCCGGGTGAATTCACCATGCGCGCTTACCTCAATGGTCGAATGGACCTTAGCCAAGCGGAGGCTGTCGGAGATCTGATTGCGGCCGAATCGGCTGCCGCTCACAAACAAGCCATCCACCAAATGCGAGGAGGCTTTTCTAAAGAAATCAACGGACTCCGCGATAAACTGATCCACTTCGCTTCGATGGTGGAGCTGGAATTGGACTTCGCGGAAGAGGAGGTGGAATTCGCGAATCGCGACCAACTTACTTTTTTAATAAAAGAAATTTTGAAAGTGGTCGACGACCTACGCGCTTCTTTCAAATTGGGGAACGCCATTAAAAATGGTGTGCCTGTCGCTATCGTCGGCGCTCCAAATATGGGTAAGTCAACATTGCTCAATGCTTTATTGAATGAAGAAAGAGCAATAGTATCTGATATTGCTGGAACAACGCGGGATACCGTGGAAGATCATTTGACGCTCGGAGGTATTCGCTTCAAATTCATTGATACTGCCGGTATTCGAGAAACAGAAGATACTATTGAAAAATTAGGAATAGAACGAAGTCTAGCGAAAGTAGGGGAGGCTTCAATCGTGCTTGTTTTGTTTGATGCTTCTTCGTCTTCAAAAGAAGAATTGAGCGAGTTTGTCGATCAAGTAAAAGCGTCTTCAAATGAAGGTTCGTATTTGCTTTTGATTGCAAACAAGATGGATAAAATTACTTCCTCTGTTGAAGAAGTAAAATCAACATTCAATGCCTTTGGAGATTGTGTGTTTATCAGCGCTAAAGCGGGCGATGGAGTAGAGGAGTTGAAAGAAAAACTTCAATCGTTTGTGCAAAAAGGCCAAGTGAATTCTGGTGATACTATCGTTACGAATATTCGCCACTTCGAAGCGCTGTCGCATGCTTCGGTAAGTTTGAATGAAGTGCTAATTGGATTGGACAATCGTGTAACAGGAGATTTTCTGGCAATAGATATCCGCCGCACCCTCTATCATCTCGGCGATATCACCGGCACTATCAATGCGGACGACCTACTAAATTCAATCTTTTCGAAGTTCTGTATCGGAAAATAAAATCAGCTGAATTTTTCAAATAACTTTTTATGTTTTTTGATAATCATTTCAGTGTAG
>JBIIBU010000081.1:0-7685 GCA_044239235.1 Flavobacteriales bacterium | reverse complement strand
CCAAAACGCCATAAGCATCTGCTATAGTTTTTGAAGTATCAGCGATGATTGGGTATGTAATGCCTTGAATACCACCCTGAGCTTTGGTCATTTGCAACCAACCCCAGTGGCTTTCTTCTGTATCAGTAGAACAAGCTACAACAGCTACGTTGCGCTCTTCGAATTCAGCAAGACGCTCTTGGAACGCATGCAATTCAGTTGGGCATACAAATGTGAAATCCTTTGGGTAAAAGAAGAATACAACGTGCTTCTTACCAAGGAATTGATCCAATGAGAAGTCATTTACTACAGTACCACCATTCGTAACAGCCGGAGCCTTAAATGAAGGGGCTTTTTTACCAGTCAAAACTGCCATTTTCTTTGATTTTTAAATATTTGCTGCAAAGGTAACACGTTATCTCGATTTTTTGTTCTGTAACCTATCCCAATAATATGCGTAACAAAGACCAATAACACCTAACCCATGAAAAGAAAATTTACCCCTCCTTTTAAAAAATGTAAGGTCCGAATCAATATTAAAAAGTTCGAAAACATACAATTAACCTCGCAAATATGGGGTTTCCCGGACTTCAAGCACTCCCTCAATTGATGGTTGATGTCTAATGGATGATGGATGATGGATGATGGATGATGGAAAAAATTAAAAAGGCCTGAAAAACTATGTTTTTCAGGCCTTTTTTCTATAAAAAACAAATACTATAATCCATCAATTTCCATCATCCATTATCCATGCCAGAAGGGCGCATCCATCATCCATGCGCGCTTGCGCTCGCCACTTAGCGCAAAGCGCGGTTTGGTCTTACGATGATTTCGCTGATCACAGCTGTTTCGGGCGTTTCTATGGCATATTTAATAGTGTTCGCTATCAATTCAGGTGTCATACCCGCAGCGAAATAGGGTTTGTAATCTTTCAATAAAGCCTCATTCTTGGTATTATCAATGAAAGCAGTATTCACACTGCCAGGACTGATTGTGGTTACTCTAATCTTGTCGGGAAGCTCTATTCTCAACATTTCACTAATCGCAAATACCGCATGCTTTGTGGCGCAATAGACGCCACTATTTGCAAAAACGTTGTGAGAAGCGACAGAACCCAAATTGATGATATGTCCCTTGTTCTCGGTCAAATGCGGCAATCCCACGTGAATGCAATTCAGCAGTCCTTTCACATTGATATCAAACATTTCATGCCAGTCCTCGATTTTACCTTGACCGACAGGATCAAAATAGCCTAATCCGGCATTATTCAGAAGGACATCTACCCCTCCCATTTCTTCCACGGCTAAAGAAAATACAGCCTCTACATTCTTATAATCTGTCACATCACACGTTGCTATAGATACGCGGTGACCACCAAGCTCATGTTTTAGTGCTTCCAACTTATCTGTAGTTCGCGCCACCAAAAAAACATGATGCCCTGCTCCGTGCAGCAGTCTAGCAGTAGCAGCACCAATGCCGCTACTAGCCCCTGTAATAAATATGCGTTTGTTCATAGAGCGAAGATACAAAAACGATGGATGATGGATGTGCCCTTCAGGCATGGATGATGGATGATGGATGATGGATGATGGAAAAAATTAAAAAGGCCTGAAAACTATGTTTTTCAGGCCTTTTTTCTATAAAAAACAAATACTATAATCCATCAATTTCCATCATCCATTATCCATGCCCGAAGGGCGCATCCATTATCCATGCACGAAGGGCGCATCCATTATCCATGCCCGAAGGGCCCATCCATCATCCATGCGCACTTGCGCGAAGCGCTCATCACTCAAACCTCTAAGGAGATCCCCGCGAAGAAGTTCCTTGGGGGACTGGGGTTGTAATAGCGCTGCGCTGCAGCGTTGGTCTGTAGGAATGACGTATACTTTGTATTCAAAATATTATTCGCTCCTACAAATACCGAAATTCCTTCAATGCCCCAATGAAACACATCCAAGATGGGCAGTCGGAAATCGACTCTGGAGTTCAATAAATGATACGAACTCGACCAGTCTGTATTGCTATTATTCAATGGTGTGCGATCTACATAATAATGCTGAACGCTCCATGTAGCAAGGTTCTTATAAAAACCAGCAACCAAACCAGAAGACAAGGTTGCTTTAGGCATTCCTGGAATTTCATTACCAGCAAAATCATCCGAACCCAATTTGTAATTGTTGAATGTGTAATCAGTCAATTGTCCATTTACCCAGATTGACAATGTTCTGAGTACTTTTTGATTCGTAAGATTCACGGTATAATTAACGCTTCCTTCAAAGCCTCTCTGTTTCACAGAACCAGCGTTGCTATACAAAGTGAATTCTTCTTCTGCTCCTGCAGGTTCGAAATAACCAAGCTGAGTGTACGGCAGAATTGCATTCGTCAAATCAAAATCATAAGCGCTTACATCAAAACTAAAATTCGATATATAGTACTTCACTCCTATTTCTCTATTCACCCCCGTTTCAGGTTTCAAATTCTTGCTTTCCGCAAAAGCAGTAGCAGAACTGTATTGCTGAATTTCTATTTGCTCAAATACTGTTGGATTTGAATTGCCATAACTTAATGAACCAAGTAAATAAAGTTCTTTATAAACACGATATGTGGCTGCAATTCTCGGAAGCCATTGGGCAGCCCATGTAGCGTTGGAATCAATCCGAATTCCTTGATAACCTTGAGCAGTGATTTGGTGATTTGTTTTGTTTGAACTTGCTGATAAGTCAACAAATACGCGATCCTTATAGCTCAATACAGTTCCCGCAAATCCTAGCAATGTCAAGTAATCTACATCATATTTATATTTCAGATCACCAGGATTTCCGCCAGCATTTGTGTATTCTGTTGCATCGAACTTTTCGAATTGCACCTCTCCTCCAAAAGTGGATCTCATTCTCCAGGTTCCTGTATCGAAAACATCTAATTTAAAAACAGAGCGTGTGCCTGTTCCCAATGCGCCCTCATCTTTAAAACCATTTCTGCTGTATGCACTGCTAGTGCCATAAGGATTGTACTTCTGAGTCCAGCTTCCATATATAGAAGTGGTGTTGTAAAATTTATCACTAAAAACCCAATTTTGAGAAACCGCAGCAAACAAACGTTCGCGATATAGCGACGCATTATTGGCTATGGAATAGCTATTTGCTTGTGTCGGATCTGCTTCCACCTGCGCAGCAGTTAATCCGCCAGGCAATGCCAATTGACCATCGAAGTACGATGCATAAATCAAATAGTCTCGCTTCTCATTATGGGTATATCTTGAAACCAATGTGAGATTGTTCTTTCTATTAAATTCTTGATCGCGATAGCCTTTATTCTCCTGGAAAATATGGGATACACGTGTATTCCATTTTTTAGTATTGAATCCAATGGCTGTTGCCTCTCGCTTTATCCCATAGCTTCCAAAAAGTGTTGAGTTTTTAAACGAAACTTTATGTTTTGGATTTGCTTTAGCCAAGCGCATATATATCACTCCGCTTGTGCCGCTGCCGGTATAACTTCCGTTCGGTCCTTTAACAACTTCAATTCCTGTAATATCAAAAGCGTCTATTACCTCCAGAGGTGTTGTTCCATCTGGAGATGACATCGGAATTCCTTCTACATAGAGCTTTATATTTCTAACAGCAAAAGGAGAACGTAGAAAACTGCCTCTCACATTAATGCGTTGACTGCCGCCATAACCGCGACTTTCCATGGTAACACCCGGAACAGTATTCAATGCATTTTGTAAAGAGGTTTGGTCATTCCCCTTGAGCTGACGCTCATTTACTACACCTACTGATCCTGAAGTAAAAACTGGTATACGACGAATAGCCTCTGCTTCAATTTTGATAATTGAAATTTGTGAGGATGTCATTGGAACGGTATCCTTCGCAACGATTTGTTGTGCATTGCTTGATAGAAATGTCCCGAAAAAAAAACAGCAAAGCACAAAGTACTTTGCTGTTCTAGAATTGAAATTCAATTTCATTATTGCACAACGAAGGTTTTAGTAATAGTTCCTTTCGCTGTTGTAGCTTTTACAAAATAATTACCTGCTGCGTAGGCACTGCAATCAACGCGCACAGAAGTGCTATTGATGTTTGATTCTGCAATCACTTCTCCGGTAAAAGAATAGATGGTGTATGTAGCTCCCATGAAATCATTGCTGAATTCAAGAGTTGTAAAATCATTTGCAGGGTTTGGATAAACACTCAATGTTTGTGAAGAAACACCTTTTGGTTGATCGATTCCTACAAATGCGAGGTTTCGGAATTCTTTAATCATGTTTGGACCAGAACCAGGGTACTGTGAACCGTTGAATGCAACGTAAACCGCGCCTGTGTATGGATTAACACAGATATCACGCACACGCCTATTGAAAGAGGAGAAGAATAAATCTTCAGAAACAATAGACAATCCATCTGCACTCATGTGAAGCACAGACATGCGCTCATACTGTGCACCAAGACCACCAAGAACAGCCATCAATACTGAGTTTTGCCATTCTGGAATTGCAGGGTGATTGTAATATTCTATGCCGTTAACAGCAATACAAGGAGACCATTCTTTCAAAGGTTCTTTCACGTCATTCGCCGCACAGTATGTTTGCTCTGCACCAGTGTTGCAAACGCCTTCAACGTTTGGCCAACCATAGTTTCTATTTGGCTCAATGATGTTGAACTCATCTGAATTCGACTGTCCGTGCTCACTGCTGTAGATAAGTCCGTTTGGACCTTGACAAAGACCTTGTGAGTTTCTGTGTCCATAGCTATATACATAGCTAGTTGGATCAGGATTATCAGAAGGAATAGTACCATCAAGGTTAACTCGAAGGATTTTACCATTCAATGCTGTAATATCTTGACTGCTATCGCCACCATCACCTGTATCGCCAGTCGACATTAAAATTTTATTGTCTGATGTTATCATCAAACGTGAACCGTCATGAATCCAATAACCCGGAATAGCGTTAATCAAGTATTCTTCGTTAACGAGGTTTGTACCGTTCCACTCAAATGAAGATAAACGCTCGCGAACGGTATTCGCACCTTGCATGTAGTTGTAAACGATAAATACTTTTGGAGTGTTCGCAAAATCAGGATGCAGGCACATACCCAACATACCTGGTTCGCCCGAACCACTTTCAGGAACAACACTAGACTTATTTAGAACCGTTGTGTAATTTCCCGTTGCAGGATCAATGCGAAGCACAAGACCTGGACGTGTCGTGCACCAGATAAAATCATCAGGACCCCAAGTGATCTCCCATGGAAGAACAAGTCCTGTAACCAAATCCGTTTCAGTCAATGTTGTAGCGCCAACTGTCCAAGTTGGTTGTGCGTTCACATTTTGCGTGCAAGACATTGTAGCTATTGCCGCAATAGCAATTAAAAATCGTTTCATTTTTCTGAATTTGGCGTGAAAATAAGTGAATTTTCCTTAAAACAACAAGAGAGGCTATTAGATAGCGCGATCAGAATTGGATTCACACTTATTCTTCTATTTCTGCCTCTATTGTAATTACACGCGGCTTTTCCCCACGGGCGTAGATTACCACGTATTTAACTTCCTTGCCATGACCACCGAAAGGATTGAATCCTACGTCCATGGTGGCAGATCCGCCAGGAGGTATAATCATCGTGCTCATGACAGGTTCCGTGCAGCCACAGCTCGCAACTACACTATCAATGAGCATTGTATTCGATCCAATATTGTTTATCTCAAAATCATGATGTACAACGCCAAAGCGCCCCACTTTACCGAAATCATGATAATCATTTGAAAGTTGTAATGCCTCTGCAATAGTATCGCGTTTGATTGTCACTGTTTGAATCTCAATCTTCCGCTCTAAACGAGCACCACGGCTGTAGATAGACTGTTTTGTATTATCGATATCATCACTAACGTTTTTGGCTGATTTCTCTTCACCGAATGGAAGTGCCACAAAAGTTAATCTCGCACCATTAGAGGATGTGCCTTGAATGTAAGGTGCAAAAAGACTATCGCGACATCCCAAGATTTCATTCGTTAAAGATGAAATCCTTCTCAGCGACAAGTTTTTGTTGTAATCGCTTTTAGCGCGAGGACTAGCAAATCCGCGAACCGATACTTCTACGGAGTTTCCTTTTTCCAATTCTTTTATAAGCAAATCACTGAACGTTTGTAAATCTGAAAAGCCCTTCTTAATTTTTAATTCAAAGAAATCATTGACTTCATAAATAGCATCTTCTACTTCGCTGCTCGCGATGCCTTTTGTATTTTCAACTTCGTATGATTTTTCGAACTCTAGATACTTATTGTAAGTTGCACCATAAGTCAGCGCAGTTGTGGTATCAAGTGTTCTCGGATTGGGTTCATCATTGTGAAAATAAAGCGTCACTGGTAATACTGCATTGAGTTCAGCAAGGTCTTTATATTCTGTTGGTTTGTCATTAATAGACTCACGAGATTTTCTTGAAATAAAGACATCGTTGCAACAAGCTCCTTCTCCTTTTTCATCAAAACGATTAGAGGATAAATACACCAAGGAATCACCTTGGCTTTTGTAATACATATCATTCAGGCTGCTGTTCCAAGGCTGACCGATATTCATTGGGATTTCCCATTGATTCGGCCTTCCTTTGATTGAAAAAACATCAAAACCTCCAAAGCCTTTGTGCCATGTTGAAGAGAAGTAAAGTTGATTGTCTTTATAGAATGGTGTTATCTCATTGTCTTCAGTATTGACAATAGCGCCCATATTTTCAGGATTAATAAAGACACCGTTAGAACTTTTGCTGTACCAAATATCCAGTCCGCCTTGCCCACCCTTTCTATCCGAGGCAAAGAACAAATACTCATCTCCATTAATCTCCGCAATAAAAGGCATCGTAGAATTTGAAGAAGCTTCATCGATTGTTCGAATCAACTCAGCATCTTCGCAATTCAATTCTGTTTTATTGGTCTTGTAAATATGACAACCATTAGCACCGCACTTTGAGAAATAATAAAAACCCAAACTGTCTTTGCAAACGTTGGAATACCCAGCTTGCATAGAATCTATGCCAAGTGTTGTCAAATTAATAATGGATGAATCTTGAAGTTGTCCAACTTGAAGTTGCCACTTGGAAAGACCGTCGTTGTATGTAGAAAGTATCATCACCTCGCCTTCCACTAGGTTGGGATTTTCAACGGCATTGCGACCTGCCGAAGTTTTTAATCGAATTAACTCAGGAGCGTCTTTAGGCGTTTTATAATTCATTGCCCAAACACAAGCTTCGATTTCCATCATTGCCTTTCTATACATCGCAGACTTTTTATCCTTCGTGTTCTTCTTGACGTACTTCCTAAAATCACGATGAGAAGATTCATAGTCACCCAGTAACTTTTCAATCGATGCTATCCAATACAAGCCTTCAGGAAAAAGTTTGCCTTCATCCTTAGAATAGGCTTCTTGATAATAATAAAGAGCAGTTTTGTACTCCTTAATATTCCGAAGAGACTCGGCATATTTTACTAGTGCATCAAACGATGAACTGTCTAATTGAAATGCTTGAGAATAGTAACCGTGTGCAGCAGGCCAATTACTCCTTTCCACTTCTGCATCCCCCATTTGAATATAATCTGCTGGGCTTTGTGAAAATGAAGAAAGCGCAATCATCAGGGACACTATTGTTGCCCAAAACGACTGTTTCCATTTCCAAATGTGCAGGTTCATGCCATAAAGAACGTAAAAAGACCTTGTT
>JBIIBU010000080.1:0-7747 GCA_044239235.1 Flavobacteriales bacterium | reverse complement strand
TTCCAGTGGATAATTCCAGCTTGTAAGCATCGAGTCGATCGCGCGGACTCAGGTATTTGTATTCACTTCTGAATAGCTCCAAAACCAAGTCATTAGCGAGGTATCTAACAGTTTTAATCGTAGAATCTATTTGATTATACGTCTTGTATTCAAAAGCGGGATAATTCGGGTCGAATGTCGTAAAACAGATGTAATCTCCGATGGTATCAATCAGCGGCGCGATAAATACATTGAAAGTATCGCGATCGATTTTGTAAAATTCACCTTGGAGCGAAGGCTCATGCATATAATAGTTATACCTCCCCTCCACGAATATCATATTCATATAGCCTTCAAAAAGTCCTTTGCTAATTTCAGGAACGGGAACACGCTTTATTTCATTCATGTTTGAATCCAACTTGATCAGATTGCAACCATTGAACAAAGTGATTTTACTCTCTTCCTGACGCTTCCATCTTTCCTCGGCTTCGTATGCCAATAGATACATTGTGTCGCCTTTGAAAACAAAATCAGCCACGTTGAGCTCCTTACTGCCATAAACCACTTCTGGCTCTTTTGGAGAAATAGTAATGAGATCAAGTTCGCCACTTTGCAGAATAGTCGTGTCCTTGGGATTCACTTGTGAAAACGACACCAGTGCCATCATCAGGAAGCATAGAATGGAATAGAGACGTTTCATCAGCTCTTTATTGAAAGATGCATGACGATGAAAAAATTCATATTTGCTTATGGTAAATTCCATTCAATAATTGACAAGTCTATTCATAAAAAAACCCCGTTATCACGGGGCTTCTTTGAGATATGCTAGTACAGTTTGTCTTAGTGACCTGAAGGTGCTGCTTTTTCAGAACCAGCTGGTACTTCTACAAATGCTTTAATAGTAAGAACCGTTGTTAGCGGATTTGTATTCGCTGTAAGAGTTACGGTCTTTTGTTGATTGTTGCTCTTTCCTGCACTGTTGAATTTTACCAAAATCTCACCTGTTGCACCTGGTGCTACTGGCTCTTTTGGATAAGAAGGAACAGTACAACCGCATGAACCTTTAGCGTCTTCGATAATCAACGGCTCATTTCCAGTATTTGTAAATTTGAAAACGTGCTCAACTTGATCACCTTGCTTCATTTTACCAAAATCAAATTCTGTTTCAGAAAATTGAACTGTTGTAGCAGCGCGAGAAGCAGACATGCCGCCCGTGGTAGCAGCTTGTGGATTAGCACCTTTTCCTGTGATAGTAGTATCACCAGCTGGACGCTGACCAATGTGTGTGTTCGCAGCGCTTGTCATTTTGAAAGTGATAAGGCCAAGAATTCCTGCAATTACTACAAGTAGACCGATTTTAACTCCGTTACTCATCTTTTTATCTTTTTGTTTGTTTTGTTGTTTTTGGATCTATAAAATTAACTCATTTCTCAGAATAAGCCAATTTCATTTTGTCAAATGTACCATTTTCTAAAACCTCCAAGGCCTTTTTTAACTCTAAGTTAAGATCATTTATAACCCGGTAGAAAGCCTCATTATTATACAAATCCCTGGCTACCATGGCCTTAACTCGAATTTTCATCACTCTCTCGGAGATTTTGTATTGAGCTTCATTGAAAGGAACCTCTTCTTTGGCGCCTTTTGCAAAAATCTCCTGCATGCTTGCATCAGAAACCGAGTAGCCCTTTATAAATGCCTCGGCAGTGGGATATTGCTGTTTTAACGATTCACGATTTGCATCTACATATTCTAGAGCCCATTCGTTGAATACTCCTACACGGATCAAATCAAAGAAATAATCGCTATTCTCTGTAGTATCGATAGGCACGAACACATCCGGCATGATGCCACCACCGCCGTAAACTACGCGCTTTTTAATATTCGTATAATACTTCAATGAGTCTGGGAACTGAATACTGTCTTGCGAGAAATACTCGCCATTTTTGAAACGCTTCTCGCTGTCTTTGTAATAATCTTCTAGACCATCTTCATAAGACTTTTGAATGCATCTGCCGCTTGGAGTGAAATAGCGTTGAACAGTTAAGCGAATGCTGCTACCATCAGGCAAGTTCATTTGACGTTGAACGAGACCTTTACCAAAAGAACGACGACCAACGATAAGTCCTCGGTCCCAATCTTGAATAGCGCCACTTACAATCTCACTTGCTGAAGCAGAGGATTCATCCACAAGGATGATCAACTTGCCTTTTTCAAAAAGACCAGTTTTGTTAGGATCTGCATGATCTTCTTTTCTTGGGAAAGAACGACCTTCTGTGTAAACAAGAAGTTTATCGCCAGAAAGGAATTCATCGGCCATCTCTACCGCTGTGTTCAATAGACCACCACCATTACCCTGCAAATCGAGGATAAGGGTTTTCATGCCTTGGCTTTTCAGAGTTGTCAACGCTTTGCGAAGCTCCTCCATCGTGGTCTTTGCAAAACGAGCCACCTTCACGTAACCCACCGTTGAGGTTACCATATAAGCGGCATCAATAGAATAAATTGGAATGTCGGCGCGAACGATATCGTAAGGAATGATGTTCTTCACCCCTTTCCTTTGAATGCCTACACGAACTGTAGTTCCTTTAGGACCGCGAAGTTTAGAAGTCACATCAGAATTTTTGATTCCAATTCCGGCTACTTTTTCACCGTTCACCTCTACAATCTTGTCGCCTGCCTTGATACCAAGCTTCTCAGAAGGTCCGCCGGCTATCGGCTCTACAATAAAAATAGTGTCTTTGTGAAGATTGAACGAAACTCCAATACCAGAGAAACTTCCTTGAAGGGGTTCGTTCGAATCCTGCATTTCTTCTGCCGTAAAGTACGACGAGTGCGGATCCAAGTTTTCCAACAAGGATACAATTGCCTTTTCTGTAAGCTCAGCGGAGTTTACTGAATCGACATAATAGTGCTCAATATAATTGAGCAACATTGCAAATTTTTCGGTAGTCGAAGCAGGACTTTTAACCTGAGCTTGACTTTGTAAAACAAGGCCAAGCAACACCAGGCCTGATAAAAGAAATTTTTTCATAAATACAAATTTCAATAATAGAGAGGATCAAAGTTAATCTTCTCCACACATCAGGCCACAAAAAAAAGGTTAAGTGGCTTAGTCTCTGTTCGCAAATTCTTTAGAGAAACGCTTACGGTCATTCTCGTTTCTGTAAATCTTACGAAGACGAATCGACTTTGGCGTTACCTCTACATACTCATCAGCTTGAATGTACTCGAGAGCTTCTTCAAGTGTGAATTTAATAGGAGGTGCCATTTTCGACTTATCATCTGTACCAGAAGCACGCATGTTTGTAAGGGCCTTGGTCTTAGTAACGTTTACTACCAAGTCGCTATCACGAGTGTGCTCACCAATTACTTGTCCTTCGTAAACTTCTTCCATTGCTTCCACAAAGAAACGTCCACGATCTTGAAGATTGCTGATACTGTATGCTACAGCTGTTCCATTCTCCATAGAGATTAGAGAACCGTTGTTACGTCCAGGAATTTCTCCCTTCATCGGCTGATACTCTTTGAAACGGTGCGACATGATAGCCTCACCCTGAGTAGCAGTCAACATATAGTTACGTAAACCAATGATACCACGAGAAGGAATTTCGAATTCAAGAACAGTGCGATCGCCTTTAGGCTCCATGTTCTTCATTTCTCCACGTCTTCTTGTTACCGCTTCAATAGCAGTTCCTGTCATATCAGATGGCAAGTCGATTGTCAATTCTTCGATCGGCTCATTTTTAACACCATCGATTACTTTCACAAGTACGCGTGGCTGACCGATTTGCATTTCATAACCTTCACGACGCATTGTTTCGATCAATACGCTCAAGTGAAGTACACCACGACCGAATACCATGAAACGGTCTGCTTTATCTGTCTCCTGCAAGCGAAGTGCAAGGTTTTTCTCTAACTCTTTTTCCAAACGATCTTTGATGTGACGGCTAGTTACGAACTTACCCTCTTTACCGAAGAATGGAGAATCATTAATAGTGAAAAGCATACTCATTGTAGGCTCATCCACAGAAATGGTTGGCAAAGCAATCGGGTTCTCGCTGTCAGAGATTGTATCTCCAATATCGAATTCCTCAATACCATTGATAGCACAGATATCACCAGACTGAACCTGTTCAACCTTACGCTTACCCATACCTTCAAAAATGTAAAGCTCTTTAATTCTACCTTTTTGGATAGAACCATCCCTTTTCACCAATGATACTGGCATGTTTGGCTTCAACTCACCACGGTGAAGTTTTCCGATAGCCATACGACCAGTGTAAGGAGAATAGTCAAGTGATGTAATCAACATTTGTGGAATACCTTCTCTTGAAATTGGCGCTGGGATATGTTCAATTACCATATCAAGCAATGGCTCGATGGTATCTGTTTTTACTTTCCAGTCATGACTCATCCAACCTTGTTTAGCAGCACCATAGGCAGTTGGGAAGTCCAACTGATCCTCAGTAGCACCAAGGTTAAACATCAAATCAAATACAGCTTCGTGTACTTCTTCTGGAGTACAGTTTTCTTTATCGACTTTATTAATAACTACGATTGGCTTCAAACCAAGTTGAATTGCTTTTTGCAATACGAAACGAGTTTGAGGCATTGGACCTTCAAATGCGTCAACAAGAAGCAACGCACCTTCAGCCATGTTCAATACACGCTCTACCTCACCGCCAAAGTCACTGTGACCTGGTGTGTCGATGATATTGATTTTATATCCTTTGTATTGGATTGAAACGTTCTTTGCGAGAATGGTGATACCGCGCTCACGCTCTAGATCATTGTTATCTAGAATTAAATCTGCTGTTTCTTCGTGCTCCTTGAAAAGCTTAGCAATGTGAAGCATTTTATCCACCAAGGTAGTTTTACCGTGGTCAACGTGCGCGATAATCGCGATATTCCTGATTTTCTCCATGTCGTTTGATGTCCAAGTATGGACTCTAAATTTTTAAAAACGCGTGCAAAAGTAGTCTATAATTGGCCTAATTGCACGATTATGAAATTATTAACAGGAATTCTTACTTGATAATCGTCAGCAAACCTCTTTAGAACTTGACTTCTGCGCTTTGAGCCACACCAATAATTAACTAGTAACTGTAGCTCTCACTTTCAGAATAGTAGTCCTCTCCATTAGGATTTACGATCAAAGTTATGCTGCCTCCACGATGCAAGCAAAGCGGTCGTATTGCTCCATGAAAGCCCGCTTCCACTCGGCATCGAACGGAGGTAATATGTCGAGTATCTTATTGTAGTCTTTTCGGCCAGACATGTTTTTTCTAAAAAACATTTGATGTTCTTCATGAAGTGAACAAAATGCAAGCAGCACACGAAGGATACCTCGATCTAGAAAATCAAATAGTTCCCATTGCGATAGTGGCCCGTTCAAAACATGCACACGACCATCTTTTAAAAATCCAATTCTACAATCCCCGTATTTTCGAAAATGAAAAATTCCGCCCTTGTAAAATTTACCTTGCGCGGCGCGATGGTCAAAAATGCCCATTTCATGAACTTGCACAAATCGCTGTTCCAATAACAAGTCCATCAATGCTTGACCGCTTGACCATTGTTCTCCGCTAGTAATAATTTGAAGATTCTTTTTCATGACCCTTTGTTTTGTACAAAGAAGGCATGTCAGATTGTAAAGGATTTACAAAGTAGAAATTATTTTATTGCGGCGTGCCAAGCTTCATACTCTCTCAAAATTGACTTATAAAGCAAGTCAGCCACCTTACGAGCACCGCCAGGAGTGAAGTGAGTATAGTCAGGACCAGCATAAGGTGGATTGTTTTTCACCCAGCTAATCATGGAGTTCTTTCCACCCATCACCGAATACATATCCCAAAAGGCACAGCCCTCGGCAAAAGCAGCATCGCGCATGGCTGTTACCACATTCTCCAAATAAGGCCAAGTCTGATACACACCATTAATACTAGTGCTCATATCTGAAGGACCTATAATAAGGAACGAGGCGTTGGGATTTAATGACTTCAAATATTGAATCTGCGATTGAAAGAAATTGGCATAATCTCGTGCAGACTTTTCTCCAGATATATAAGGTACAGAATTGCCACCAAATTGCATGATCACAAACTTCACGTTCAAATCAGTCATCTCGTTGCGCAATTCACTTCCATCAATTTTTCTAAATATGTTTCCGTTGCTTCCACGCAGAGCGATGTTGTCGACGTGCACACCCTTTGTTGATTCTAAAAGGACTGCTTGAACATCAGGACTATCAGCTCCAGTGAAAATAAATCTGAGTTTCTTGGGGGTATTACTAAATCTCCAAGTGTGTTTGATGACGCCTTCTGTAGCTGCAAAAACTTCACTCTCCACTATGCTATCATTCACCATCACATCGATTCTAACGCCCGCTTTATGATGACCAAAAAACATGGTCGCCTCATTGTATACGCGACATGTAGATGCCGACATTCCGGAAGGACGAAACTCCAACCAAGCCGTGGTGCTATCGGTAGAAACAATTTCAGCAGCAGATTTTTGGGCGGTATATCTTCCGAAGGAAGCCATTACACCGTATTTATTGTGAGAAGCTTTGCCATCATCAAAACCATAGGCAGTATATCTTTTCCAATTGCTACTTTGACTTTGTGAGATAGCTGCGCTTGGTGCAATCGGCACAGGACTGACCAAACCAGGACCCGTTCCTCCAAAATCACCTTGCCATTTTTCGCGAAGCATAGAAGTCATTCTATCCACTTCAATTTGCGAATCACCATAATGCAGAATATGAATGTTTTCTCCCTTATCGCGAGCACTGTGCAATGCCTCGAAGAAAGAAAACATAGGAGAACTATCTTCATTTTTAAACTGCAATGAAGTAATAGCTTGAATGCGCTGCACTTTGAGAGAGTCAATACCTGTTGAGTCGGAAGAAGCGCTATCTAGCTCAGCCAAGAAAGCTCCAACATCTTCAATTTGATTTACGGATGTAGTATCAAAAATAGATTCCCATGCCTTAAACTTGAGTGGCAATCCAGCGACGTTGATTCCGTCTTTTGGGAATACCAACATCAGAGCAGTGCAGCCAATAGCTACAGCAACTAAAACAATAAGTGTAATTGCAGGTGTGACCTTCTTCACAAGATATTACTCTATGATTTTAAACTCTGTTCTTCTGTTCTTAGCTCTTCCCTGCTCAGTTGTATTATCGCCGATTGCAACTGTTTCGCCATAGCCTTTTGCAGAAACACGTGAAGCTTCGATTCCTTTGCTTACAATGTATTCAACAACCGCTTTTGCTCTATTCTCTGACAATAACAAATTGGCATCATCGGCACCCACGTTATCCGTATGGCCTCCGATTTCAATCTTCACTGTCGGATTTTTAACTAGCAAATCTGCCAATCGATCCAATTCTACTTTTGATTCAGAAAGCAATGCAAAGCTATTCGAATTAAAGAAAACATTGTTCAACACCACATTGGCACCGACTTTCAATTTTTGCAACTGAATATTCAGCTCAAATGGTTGAGTCCCTGTATGATTTTTTAAAGAGAAATTTTCACTGTGAAATAAATATCCATCTCTGCTAACATTCAACGCATAGTCGCGACCTGAAGGGATACACATTAAGAAATCGCCTAGCTTATCGTTACTATACGTTTCGATCATTGTTTTACCAGTTTTCAAGTCTATGAGTTGAAGTTTCGCTCCTAGTTTTTTGAAACTTAGTTTATCTGAAACTATTCCGTGCACATAAGTTACTGTAGCTGGGCGAGCGAACTCTGGTAAT
>JBIIBU010000094.1:0-6938 GCA_044239235.1 Flavobacteriales bacterium | reverse complement strand
GCCGCGATTCTCGGAGTGTTACTCGACGATTATATCGATACACTTCTCGAAAGTGTAACTGTTGTGGCCTGGACACTTCTCATCGGAGGTATCGTACTTATTTTCATTGATAAATGGCTCAACCCATCTCGCGAAGTCGAAGTTACTTATCCAAAAGCCTTTAACATCGGGCTATTCCAGTGCATCGCAATGATTCCTGGTGTTTCTCGATCTGCCGCATCTATCATTGGTGGCATGACACAAGGTTTAACGCGCAAACAGGCTGCAGAATTCTCTTTCTTCCTAGCCGTGCCTACAATGTTCGGCGCATCGGTTCTAAAACTCTACAAGGGCCTTAAAAACTCTCCTGATGTATTTACATCGGATAACATTTCTATCCTAGTAATAGGAAACATTGTGGCATTTGTTGTTGCCGTCATCGCAATCAAAGGATTTATTTCTATTCTCAATAAATACGGTTTCAAAGGATTCGGATACTATCGCATTATCCTTGGTGCTGTATTGCTCATCCTCCTCGCAAAAGGAGTGGAATTGCAATTGATCGATTAAGATCATACCCAATGAAAACGCTACTTACAGCTACCATCATTACTTTCAACGAAGAAAGAAATATCGAACGCTGTTTGCTTTCACTTCAGGGCGTGGCTGATGAAATCGTAGTTGTCGATTCATTCTCAAAAGACAGAACACGTGAAATATGCGAACGCTATAATGTGCGCTTCATTGAGAACGCTTTTGCCGGTCACATCCAACAAAAAAACTTCGCAATAGATCAATCATCCAACGATTGGATTCTCTCACTCGATGCCGATGAAGCGCTGACAGATGATTTGAAAAAATCTATTCTCGATGTGATGAATAGTCCACAAGGCGTGGCCTACAGATTCAATCGTCTGACTAATTATTGCGGCACCTGGGTCAAACACAGCGGATGGTACCCCGATACAAAAGTGCGATTGGTGAATAAAAATCACGCGCGATGGACAGGAGTAAATCCGCATGATCGCCTTGATACCACAAGCGGAGAAAGCACTACGTTCATTCACGGAGATTTGCTTCACTATAGCTATTACACGAGAGAAGATCATCTAAAACAAATAGAATATTTCTCCTCCATCGCCGCAAAAGAATTGTTTGCTCGAGGAAAAAAAACAGGCTCACTTCTTATCTACTTAAAAGTGTGCGTGCAGTATTTAAAAAATATTCTTTTCAAAGCAGGCTTCCTCGACGGCCTCGCTGGATGGACCATTGCGCGCCTTTCCGCTTACGCTACGTATCGCAAATACACCAAACTTCAACAACTCAATAGAGGTGAAAGTATCTAAACATATTATCATCTCACGCACTGATAGCATAGGCGATGTCATGCTAACGCTACCTATTTGCGGCGTGCTCAAAAAACATTTTCCCGAAATAAAAATCACATTTCTCGGAAGATCTTATACCGAAGCGATTATTAAATCATGCAGTCACGTTGACCAATTCATCAACTGGGATAACTTTTCAAAAGAGAATAGTGAAACACAAATTGCACAATTCAAAGCAACTGGTGCCGATACAATCATTCATGTTTTTCCGGATAAAGAAATAGTTACTCTAGCAAAAAAAGCCGGAATACCCAATAGAATAGCCACCGGCAGAAGATGGCATACATTGATGAATTGCAATCGCCCTGTTTTTTTCTCAAGAAAAAATTCGGACTTGCATGAATCTCAACTCAATATCAAATTACTTCAACCACTTGGTATAACCGACATTCCAACACTTGCTGAAATGCCTAATCTATATGGCTTTCATGCGAATGGAACTGTTCCCGAAAAACTTCTTTCTATTCTAAATAATGGAAAGAAAAATATCATTCTCCATCCATTATCCAAAGGAAGTGCTGTCAATTGGAGCATGGGTAAATTTCAAGAACTCGCTGCGCTGTTAGAAGAAAATAACTTCAATGTTTTCGTCAGTGGCACACAAGCAGAAGGTGATAAAATCAGGACGTTATTTTCATTTGAAAAAGAGAATGTTCATGATATCACCGGCATGCTCAACTTAAATGAATTCATCGCATTCATCAGTCGCTGCAATTCGTTAGTTGCGGCAAGCACCGGACCCCTGCATATCGCGTCAGCACTAGGTTTGAAAGCAATAGGACTCTACTCCCCAAAGCGCCCTATACATCCTGGACGCTGGGCACCCATCGGCAAAAACGCTGAATACCTAGTAGCATCTTCTCATCCTGAGCAGGGTGAATTGGAGATTTCAGCGGAGGAAGTGGTTAGTTTGATAGTGTGGTAGTTTGGTAGTAGGTTATAGGTGGTAGGTTTTAATTCATTCTCATTCTGTTTGTGTTTCTCTTTCTGGTATGGGCCTCAGAGCGGATAAAGCCTCCCTCGACAAGTTACAACGCCTCGATACATCTCGCCTGCGGGAGTGAAGAGGGCGGTCCACGGCCGGCAAGACCCTTCGACTCCGCTTTGCCTCGCCAAAAGGCTCGACAAAGCTACGCTCAGGGACCGGAAGCGCATTTTTTAATAAGGATTTGATGCTTGAATAAAAACACCAAGTGTTTTTATTCAAGCATCAAATCACCCCCAAAGAACAGGTGATCGCGGTCCCTGAGCGTAAGGAACGAAGTGACTGTAGTCGAAGCGCTGCCCTGAGCCTGTCGAATGGGGAAGTGCAATCCGTGGCCCACCCTAAATCAAATAAAAAATAAAAAATCAGAAATTAAAAATCCTCCCGGAAGTACCTCACCAAAAACGAACTAAAAAACGCGAAGAACATCACGCCGGCTTGGGTTTCTAGGGTGTCTTCTGTTAGACAAGAAATCAAAAACAACAAACCGAAACTCATGTAAATTACATTACCACGATTTGATTTTTTGAAGAATGTATATAGAACTAGACTTAGAAAAATCAATCCTCCTACTGTACCGTATGTAATAAACATCGTCAAGTATTGTTGGTGTGCGCGGAGTCGGTTTCCTTCTTCCAACTTGCTATTTTGTCGTACATACATTTCTTTGAATGCAGACTTCAAATCACCAGTGCCGACGCCTAATACAGGATGTTCATGATAAATCGCCAACCCCGTTTTCCAAAACTCAAGTCTTTGAAAAACCGAATGACCATTCGGTGAGCCACCGTTGCGATAATTATCTAGTTCAAAAAAGATACGATCAAGTCTTTTGTTCAATCCCTTTTTATCTTTCGAACAATAAGAAGTAGTTCCCTCTTCGATTAATCTTATTTCATCATCCGTTAGCTGAGCCATACCATCCGCATCTTTCCGTAAACCCTTTGAAGTCAGGTATCGCGTTAATGTGCCCTTGATGTGATTGCCCTTTCTATCGAGTGAATCAATCGGTATCGCACTGCGACTTTCCCACGACTGTTGCATTTCTCCCCATGCTAAATACAAAAAGATATAATTGCCGTTTTCGAGCAATTTATTTTCAGGAAAATGCTCGTATCTCTCTCCACGTGAAGTGAATTCATCCAGCTTGGTAACATCAATAAGTTCTGCCGAAAAATAGTTCTTATAGGCATTGTGCACATAGTAAATACCGGCAATTAAAACACTAAGAGAAAGCACAATCACTGCAGCACTTATCCATTTTTTAGGGTAAGCAAAAACATAGCGAAACACGACTGTCGATACCCATACAAACAGCATGATCACAGCGGTCATAGATTCCATAATCCATAAGAAGCCTAGAAATAATGACGCAATCGCAACTTCTCGCCAAGGCAATCCACCCTTGCGGTAAGCAGAAATAGATAAAACGATAATACCAAAGACAAGGAGAATACTAAATCGAATGTGGGAAATGAAAATCGAAATATCACGGAAGTTGCGCACCTTGTGAGAAGTGTGGCCGAGATAAACTCTGAAACAGAAAAATGTCGCAATCAATAATGCTGAAATAAAAACCCACATAAGACTTTCTAACATCTTAGTGCCCATTGGACGCATTGTAGACACCAAGAAGGGCATGAACAATATTGGCAGCTTCATTCTAAGGTCCCAGCCCGCGAAGCCAAATTCAGAACTCCAAAGAAGTCCTATCAGGGGCAAGAAATAGATTGCTGAAATGGCAATGTATGTGCGGTCGGATAAAAAAGGCTTAAAAAAGACTCGAACCTCTTCGCCGGAATAATGTGCATTCAATAAATTGAGTAGCCACGCGCCAACTAGCCAAAACGAACCAAACGACATGAAAAAATTAGATAATGGCAAGGCCGCCAAAACAATGGCAAAGCCCATCCATTGGAGTACATCCAATATTTGGTGGCGTTGGGAGGCAGTCATAATGGTTAAAAGAAGTTCTTACTTCTTTCCACTCAATGGACCAGTAATCAATGTCGAATAATTCGAACTGAAAACTTGAAGAGCACGTTTGGTTACAGGGTCTTGAGGAAGAGAAGCTTTGAGTCTTCCGTCTTGGTAATAGTACCTGGAAACGATCTCACTCTCCAGATATTCTGTTATCTGTTTTTTAAATTTCATCAGATCTTGATTCTTCTTTGGTTCGATGCGCGCAAACAATTGATCAAACTCCTTCTCAGCGCCCTCATAGTACTTCTCATCCTTCGCAGCATCTTTCAACTTCTTATATAACTCTTCTGTATTCGTGTTGTATTCAAAATTCTGCTGAACAGCGTAGTTCACGAAATCGTTATAGTCATTATCACTTAGTCTGAATGTTGAAGCGCTATCAATTGTTGGATGTTTGGCCGCGTAAATACTCGCCCAATTGAAAACAACATAATGATTCATCAATCCAGCAAGAATATTACTCGCATCGTCGCGCTTCACTTCAACATCTGGTGAGATACCGCGGCCGTCAAATACCGTTCTTCCATTCTTTGTTTTAAATGGCTTAATCAACGAATCACTCACTGCTTTCACTGTGCCTGTTTGATCATCACGATGTGAGTAGTCCAATCGTTGAATACAGCGACCACTTGGGGTGTAGTACTTCGCAACAGTCAATTTCATTTTTGAATTGTAAGCCAAATCTTTCGTTTGTTGCACAAGACCTTTTCCATAAGACTCTTCACCAAGCACCACAGCCCTGTCCAAATCTTGCAAACTTCCACTCACAATCTCAGATGCAGATGCGGACATTCCGTCCACCAAAACAATCAATGGAATCTGGGTGTCCAATGGTTCGTTTAGCGCGGTGTAGGTTTTATTCCACTCCTCAATCTTTCCTTTCGTCCTCACAATCTCAGTCCCTTTCGGAACGAAGAAGTTTACGATGTTGATTGCTTCTCTGAGCAATCCACCGCCGTTTCCTCTTAGGTCAAGAACACATTGCGACATGTTCTTTTTCTTCAAATCTGTAAACGCTGTGCGCACTTCTGCGCTAGCTGTTTGCGTAAATCCATCGAGTTTGATATAGCCGGTTTTGCCATCTTCCATCATAGCGAAATAGGGCACGTCTTTCATTTTAATCTCTTCACGTGTCACCTTCACATTCATTGGTGCTGGATCGCCCACACGTGTGATGGTGAGCTCAACAACAGAACCAGGCTGACCCATCAATAGATCGGTGATGTCTTCATGGTTTTTTCCTTCAACTGATTTACCCGCCACTTTTGTGATCACATCACCCGCTTTCAATCCTGCTTTAACTGCAGCAAAACCTTGGAAAGTTTCCATGATGGTAATCTTCCCATCGATTGTTCCCACAGATGCACCAATGCCCCCGTACTGACCGGTTTGCATAAATATCGCATCCTCAATTTTCGATTCAGGATAATAAACCGTGTAAGGATCGAGTGAGCGCAACATGGCGTCAATTCCCGTCTTCATCAAGGTGCCTGGCTTTGTATCATCTACATAATAAATGTTCAGCTCCTTGTATAGCGATGTGAAAATTTCAAGGTTTTTAGAAATCTCAAAATACTCGTCGGTAAGCACAGTTGCCGAGCTCAACACCGCGATTAGCAATGCAGAGGCAATCCATGTGTTTGGTTTTTTGAGAAGTGATTTTATTCTATTCATACTTTTCCGGAAGAATCAGTTTTGTCAAATTGAGCGTTGAATCTTTTGAGCAATTCAAATATTTTGCCGTGAACGTAAGCACTGTTTGGCTGCTGACGCCCGGTAAAAATAAATAGAAAGGCCGCCTGCTTTTTCTGCTCCGTGAGCGAAGAATAAACAATGTGTTTTTGCTTTCTATACGCCTCACGAAGAAGTCGTTTCACTCTATTCCGATCGTGAGCACGCTTGAAAATACGTTTACTCACTGTAAACAACGCTTGGGCAGGAAAGGTCTCGGGCAATTCCGTGAAGTGATACACCATCACAATGGCCGGCGTTTTCACGCTCATTCCATTCTTATGGGTATCCTCAATGAGTTTCTTTCTTGTGAGTCTTTCTTCTTTGCGAAGCGTCTCACGAGTAAGATCCCACGTCTTCTTTTCTACCTCCGATGTTTCGTTCAAACTCAATTAACCTAGTGTTTGTTCTGAGCAATTTTGACAGATCCTTTCGAAACCTCCATTGCTTTTTTGAAGTCTTTGTCTGATTCCAAAAGAACTTGATACATCGTATTATCATCATACAAGTGTCTCGCGAATTGCGCCTTCACTCTGTTTTTCAATTCAGCTGAAAGCTTTTTCTGATTGGCCGAAGTCACTGCAATTCCTTCTGCTTTTGCCATGCCCAACAATTCTGTTACCATCGCATCGCTCACTTGGAATTTCTTCAAAAACTCTTTACCGTCCTTGTATTTTTCAAAATCTTTGCGTTTTACATCAATGTAGTTGAACGAGTACTGACGAATAATTCCAGCGTAGGTTAATTCTCCAAGAATCGCATTCAAATACGTTGAATCAAGTGGTACAAAAACATCTGGTGTAATACCACCACCGCCATATACCACGCGGCCTCCAGGAGTAACAAATTTCAATGAATCAGGGTAGTGCGTG
>JBIIBU010000160.1:0-4707 GCA_044239235.1 Flavobacteriales bacterium | reverse complement strand
CAACCTCGATTTCAAAAAAACCGTTTTCTTTTTTGCACGAGATTTTAATAAGTCCTCCAGCAATAATTTTTGACACGCCATGCTTAATTCCATTCTCAACTATAGTTTGTAGCATAAAAGGAGGAATATCGCAAGCGAATGTTTCTGGATGAATATCATATTCAATATGCAGTCTTTCTTCGAATCTAATTTGTTCAATAGAAAGATATTTTTCCACCAAATCGAGTTCTTCACAAAGGGAAACTATTTGTCTTTTTCCAAGAAGCAAGTTATTTCTCATAATTCCGCTGAGCATGGTAATAGCTTGCTTGGCTTTATTGGGATCCTCATCTACTAAAGCTCTTATGCTGTTGAGTGAATTGAACATGAAGTGCGGATTCATTTGAGATTTAAAACTATTAAGTTCTATCTCAGTTTTTGCTGCGCGCAACTCTAGATTTTGAATCTCTTCTTTTTTCCAATTCTCAAATGTGTTCAACGCAAAATAGAGTGTATTCCACAGGAAAAAAAGCACGAAGAAATTTACGACATTCAATACAAAACGAATTTCAAAAAAACTATCAACTAGAGGTGTTTCTTCATACAAAAGGTCGGTAAGCGCAGTGTTAAAGACAACGAACAACGCGCTCATGAATAATGAAGAAATGAGAATACGTGGAATTAGAGCAGGAATATTGAGTCCCTTCCAACCCCATTTATGGATGCCCCATCTAAAGCTATGGGTAATTCCAATTCCCATAATGAAAATCATGAGGGATACATTGTACACTTTGGCCAAGTCATTTCCCACCGCAGGTGCGGTAAGAACATTCCCGAGCACAAATAAACCCCATCCAAGGATTTGACAAGCCCAATAAGCAAAGATCCTATTCTTCATTATTTTTCAAAATTAGGTTAGACTTGTTTGTTGATGAACATGAATACACCATTGGACGAATATCATGCTAAAAGGTCGTATTCCATTACTTAGTACCTTTGTTCTGTAATCTTTATCTATTGAACTTTCTCGCACATTTTTATTTGGCCTACGGTGATGATGATCGTTTAGTCGGTCAATTCATCGCAGATGCGATAAAAGGCAAGCAGTTCGAAAATTATTCACCATCTATTCAGGCCGCCATTTTTCAGCATAGAGAAATAGATCAGTTGACCGATCAGCATGAAGCTACTTTACGATTGAGATCTATAATTCGACCAGATATTGGTTTACTCTCTTCGGTGGCCATTGATATTTTTATGGATCATATTCTAGCGGTTGAATGGAATACCTATCACGCCGAGCCATTGCCACTTTTTGCAAAAAATGTCTATAAGACCTTAAAAAATAACCATGACCTTCTTCCAGAAAGGATGCAACACACCTTAAAATACATGGAAAAGCATGATTGGCTGAGTGGTTATGCAGAAGAAGAAGGCATTAGAAGAAGTCTTAACGGTTTGAGCCGCAGAGTATCTGGGGGAGAAAAACTGAATCTTGCGGCAGAAATGTTTGTGAGCCTCAAACCAGAGATAAAAGTAACGTTTCATGCGGTTTTCAAAGACCTTTCAGACATGATAAAGCGCAGAATTGAAGCCACGAATCAACCAAAATTAGACTCAAATCACTACTATTGAGTTGAAATCACTATTTTTGGCACGACGCTGCTAAACCGCTCGTTTATTATGAAAAAACTAGTTATTGCTACAATCTGCCTTCTTTCAGCCATTAGTTCATGGGCTGGATCTATTGTTCTTGAAGGCCGATACCAACAAAAAAACATTTTTATAATCAACTCTGTATCTCAAGATGGAGTTGGTTATTGTGTTTATGAAGTAACAGTAAATGGACTTATTACTTCAGATGAAATCAACTCCTCAGCCTTTGAAATTGACTTGAGTATTTACAGCCTAAAAACAGGTGATCCTGTTGTAGTTGTAATCAAACATAAAGACGGATGCTCTCCAAAGATTGCTAATCCTTTCGCCCTGGAGCCCTCTCCTTCTTTTGAATGTACTAAAATTGACTGCAACAAATCTGGCCTTTTAGTTTGGGAATCCACCGGAGAAATGGGCAAACTACCATTCATTGTTCAGCAATTCAAATGGAACAAATGGGTGAATGTTGGAGAAGTGATGGGCAATGGCACCGTTGCCAAGAGCACATATTCGTTTCAAACTTCATTAACCAGCGGCTTAAACAGATTCAGAGTAGTTCAAAAAAGTTCTGAGGGAGAATTCAGGAGAAGTCCTGAGTGTGAAGTCAATTCAGACATTGCACCTGTAGCTTTTCAATATGATAAAAAGCAAAAAATTGTGATCTTCTCGGCGAACACGTCCTATGAGCTTTTCAACGGCTTTGGACAAATTGTTAAGAGAGGTGTAGGAACTACAGTAGATGTGAGTACCTTCGCTAAAGGCGAGTACTACGTGAGCTATGACAACACGACTACTGGCAAGTTTATAAAAAAGTAGAATTTACCATAACCAATAATCCGCTTACTAATTAGAGGCCTTCCCAGCAATGTGGAGGCCTCTTTTTATTGTAGTATAGAAAGATTTTCGTAATTTGCCTCGTCGGATGAAGCCTAGGAAAATATTTATAGTAGCCTTTACTTTAAGCACTTTATTCTCAGCATTTTTTACATCATGTAAGAATGTAGAGGAAGAAAGTGACTATCCGAATCTTCCGCCACCCATTGAATTTGATTTAGATTCAATTCTTAAAAGGGGAAAAATCGTTTTACTTACCGAGAATGGTCCAACGACATATTACCAATATCGCGGACAGACAAAGGGCTTTGACTATGAATTAGTGCGTGCTTTTGCAAAACATTTGGGAGTAAAATTAGAGGTGCGATTGCTCGATGATGTCGACAAAATGTTTGCAATGCTTAATCATGGTGAAGGTGATTTGATTGCCTCGAACCTTACAGTAACGCCGATTCGTCAGCGTTTTGTATCGTTTGCGGCTCCAGTCTACCAAACTCGTCAAATGCTTGTTCAAAGAAAATTCATCACCGATAGACCTGATTCTATTATTCAAATAATTGGAGATTCTACGCAGCTAAATGACCAAAACATATGGGTTCACCGCTATTCTTCTTTCTATACTAGATTAAAGGAAATTGAAAAAAATAACAATTGTAACATTCACCTGCACGACGCTCCTGGTGAGATTAGCACAGAAGATCTGATTCGATTGACCGCAGATGGCGAAATAGATGCAACTATTACAGATGAAAATTTAGCTCAATTGCAACAAATGGATTTTCCTGATTTAGATATGACTGTCCCTATTTCTGAGCCTGAGAATATTGCTTGGGCTCTGCGAACCAATGCGAAGGGACTTCTGGGAAAACTGAATGAATGGATGGCTCGACCTGATACCCAAAAGAAAATTGCAAAAACACATACAAAGTATTTTAAAGTTGAGGCTAAATATGGTGATTATACAATGCCTACATTAGGACCAAATCAAATTTCGCCTTACGATTCTCTCTTTAAAAAATACGCTCCAGAAATTGGATGGGACTGGAAATTATTGGCTGCATTAAGTTACCAAGAATCGCGTTTCAATCCTAACGCTGAATCTTGGAGTGGTGCATTTGGACTTATGCAGCTAATGCCCGAGACAGCAGCAAAATTTGGCTGTGATTCAAGCCAAACAGAAGAACCAAACATCAAGGCTGGTGTTAAGTATATCAAGCATCTTGAGCGTTTCTGGAGGGACAAAATAAACAACCCTGACGAACGAAGGAAATTCATACTCGCTAGTTATAATATTGGTCCTGGCCATATTCTAGATGCACAAAATTTAGCCAAAGTACTAGGCAGAGCGGACTCTATCTGGGATGGAAATGTGGCAGAGTGTTTACTATTAAAAACACAAGAAAAATACTACACTATGGATGTAGTAAAACATGGTTACTGTCGAGCCCAAGAGCCATACCATTTTGTAGGAAAAATTCTCGCTGTGCATCAGCATTATCAATCAAAAACAAAAAAATAGATGAAAATAAAACACACATTCATTTTACTCGCATTCGTTCTGCTCGCTATCGCTTCATGCAAAAAAGACAAGCGAAATGTCCACATTCTTCAGGGAACGGTGACAGATGGAAGAACAGGGAGTGGGCTGAGTGGTTGTTTTGTTGAAGCCGAGCAGCAGGTGCTTTCAGATGGCACCTTTGGAGGTGTTTTCAATAGCGCTGCCACTAGTTCCACCAATGCATCAGGAAGTTATTCCATGGAATGGAAACGAGAGAATATGGTAGAGGTACGTCTAGTAGTCGAACGCGACGATTACATCGAAAGAACTATAAACCTCAATCCAAATGATTTTAATCCTGATGAACCAGTAACCCAAAATGTTGAACTGTTTCCGGAGGCTTATGTGCAGGTAGACATTGCTCGAAGCGCTCCCGGAGCCAATTCAGATCAATTCGATTTTAGATTCGATAATGCAAATTTCGATTGTGTTTGTTGCAACAATAATTGGAAATCAATTGCTGGTGCAAATGCTGACACCACTTTTTCATGTCGACTCTATGGTGATACATGGCTAAAATTCAAGAAACAAATACTGACTTCTGAGATTGATACCATCATTACAGATAGTATCTTCTGTCCAAGATTTCAGACATCAAGCATACAAATCGACTGGTAATATTCTGTTAACTTAAAGCTCTATTTTTTCGTTAACTTAGCCATATAAATGAAACCCTGCAT
>JBIIBU010000262.1:0-3185 GCA_044239235.1 Flavobacteriales bacterium | reverse complement strand
TACTCTTAGCTGCATTTGCGCTATTTCAAATCATTTCATATGGCCAACAGGCCGACCTTCCAGTGGGATTCACAGAACAAGAATGGGAAGCCGTTCTTCATGGCAACATAACAATTCAAACATCTCGTGGAATAGAATCACCTCCACCTGGAGATTATATAAGAGCCGCTGCCGAATGGGAAGAAATTCAAGCATTGACAATTGCTTGGACTAGCTACCCAGGAATTTTGAAACAAATTGTAGCTGCGGCTAGACTTGAAACCCGCGTAATCATATTGACAGAAAACGCTCAAGCAACAGAAGATTACCTAATGAGCAGCAATATTGGCGGTGCTGCTTTTACTGACATGAATAATGTCACATTGCTTGATGGCAATTTCGACAGTATCTGGATGCGTGATTACGCTGCTAATCCAGTTTATGGAAACGAGGTGGATGATCTCGTTCTTGTTGATTGGATTTACAACAGACCAACACGTCCCAATGATGATGCATCGCCAGAACTAATCGGAGCAGAATTGGGACTTGACGTACACACAATTACACAAGCTCCAAATGATTTAGTTAACACTGGAGGAAATTGGATGTCGGACGGTTTCGGAACCGCATTCGCTTCTAAATTAATTCTTGAAGAGAATGAAGTCAACAACCCATATGGCGTTACTGCAAAAACTGAAGAAGAAATAGATCAAATCGCTCAAGATTATCTAGGAATAAATCGCTATATCAAGATGGATGCGTTGCCTTATGATGGCATTAACCACATCGATATGCACATGAAACTTCTCGATGAGGAAACTATCCTTGTTGGAGAATATCCTGATGGAATTGCAGATGGTCCACAAATCAATGCTAACATTGAATATGTGCTTTCGAATTATACTTCTAAATGGGGCACTCCTTATAAAATCATTCGCATTCCTATGCCTGATAGTCAGAGTGGATTGTGGCCAAGCTCCACTCCTACAGCTGCTTACTATCGCACATACACAAATGCTGTTTTTGTAAATAAAACAGTTATACTTCCAACATACAGAGAGCAGTATGACACAACAGCTATGCGTATTTGGCACGAGGCGCTTCCCGGTTTCAATATTGTAGGAATAGATTCCGACAATCAGGATGAACCTATTATTTCGGCTAGTGGTGCTATTCATTGTATCACACATAGTGTAGGTGTTGAAGATCCAATGCTCATCTCACATCAACCACTTCCTGACACTGATAATACTATTACACCTTATGAAGTTGTTGCCTACATCAGACACCGCAGTGGAATTGACAACGCACAGCTTTATTGGAAAACAGATTTGAATGCATCTTATAATGAAGTTCAAATGGTTTCAGTTGGTGACAACAATTGGCAAGGATTTATTCCAGCCCAGCCTGAGGGAACAACGGTGTATTATTACATACAAGGCGAATCCGTTAGTGGAAAAGTACAAGTTCGACCTATTGCTGCGCCTGATGCTTATTGGAAATTTAAAATTGGACAAGTAGAACTCACTGTCTCGCCTGAGTTAGGATTCGAATACGGAAAGGTATTTCCAAATCCAGCTTCCGCTGTGACATGCATTCCTTTGACATGTGCTCGTCCTACTCAAGGTGAAATTACAATTGTAAATAGCCTCGGACAAACTGTATTAAATATATACTCAGGCAACATGCCAATGGGTGAGAAAAGATATTTCTTCAACGCGTCTCAACTATCTGAAGGCGTCTACTTTATTCATGTGAAAGCAGCCACAGGTAGCGCTAGCTATCCACTGGTAGTTCAACCTAAATAATGTATAGAATTGAAAAAACTCGTCTCTAATGAAGCACTAGCAAGCGCCACAAAGCTTCCGAAGGACAATCCTATAATTCCTTTGCTATCTCGCGTTGCACGCATAGATAAAGTAAATGAACTATATGCTGATATCTGCAAAGAAGAAGGGCTTGCGGCAATTGATCGCCTGTTCCAAACACTTGAGGTCGAACTTGAATTCGATCCAAAGGAATTGGACAATATCCCGAAAACGGGACCATTCATCGTAGTTGCAAATCATCCTTTTGGAGCATTGGATGGATTAGCACTGATAAAAGCGATAGCGGCAATAAGGCCAGATTTCAAAGTCATGGCCAACTTCCTTTTACAAAGTGTAGAGCCGATTAAAAATCATTTCTTGTCTGTCAATCCTTTCGAAGAAATGAAAGGAGCCTACAACAATATCGGAGGATTAAAAGCCGCTTTGCAGCATATTGAAGCAGGTTTGCCATTAGGAATTTTTCCTGCGGGCGAAGTTTCAACTTTTCAAGGTGATTTAAAAACAATCGCAGATAGAAAGTGGCAAAACTCTGCTATCAAAATTGTAAAAAAATCCAAAGTGCCAGTGGTGCCGTTGTATTTTGATGGTGCCAACTCTCGCATATTCCACTTGCTAGGACTGATTCATCCAGGATTGCGCACGCTCGCGTTGCCTTCTGAAATGCTAAAGAAAAAAGGCAAGACAATTGCCCTTCGAATCGGTAAGCCTATAGCTCCAAAAGATTTGGAAATGTTTACCAATGCCGATCAACTCGGCAGATATCTCAGAGCAAAAACGTATGCGCTCGGAAGCAGCTTTGAAGTGCGACGAGATTATTTCAGACTATTTAGATTTCCGCAAAAAGAAGATACAATCATCGATGCTGTTCCTCATGAATTAATTCTGAAGGAAATCAGCCAAATCGATGCCTACAAAACACTTTCCTATGACAACTTCGATTGCTTTGTAGTGGGAAGTGATATTATACCTAATATACTTCGTGAAATTGGCAGATTAAGAGAAATCACTTTCCGAAGTGTTGGAGAGGGCACCAATAAAAGCATCGATTTAGATGAATATGATTTGTATTATGATCATTTGATACTATGGGATCGCAAGGCTGAAAAAATCGCCGGAGCTTATCGCATTGGCAATGGACCTGAAATTGTTTCACGCTATGGAAGCAAAGGTCTTTATACCAGCTCGCTTTTCAGAATGTCGACCAAAATGAAACCGATTCTTCGCCAAAGTGTTGAGCTAGGTCGCTCATTCATTACTCAAGAATACCAAAGACATCGCCTTTCTCTTTTCTTACTTTGGAAAGGAATTCTATTTTACTTGATTGCGAATCCGCGATTCAGATACATCATTGGTCCAGTTTCAATTTCGAATAGCTAT
>JBIIBU010000078.1:0-7906 GCA_044239235.1 Flavobacteriales bacterium | reverse complement strand
AGTGAAAGTGCAGTTGCATCAGGAGCACCGGCAGTAGCCATTGCTTCGAAAGATGAAATCATACCACGTACAGTACCCAAAAGACCAACCAATACTCCAAGAGAAGCACAAGTTGAAAGGATAACCAAGTTTTTAGAAAGCATTGGAAGCTCAAGAGAAGTAGCTTCTTCAAGTTCTTGCTTGATAGCAGTCACTTTAGCTTCTTTATCAAGAGTTGTATCTCCCTCTACTGATTTGTACTTAGTGATACCAGCGCGAAGAACTGCAGCTACAGAACCACGTTGTTTGTCGCAAGCTGCAATCGCTTGGTCTAATTGGTTGTTGTTTAGAAGACCACGAACGTTGCGGATGAATCCGTCAACACTACCACGTCCTTTAGCACGGAATAGGCTGATGAAACGCTCTACTGCGAAAATGATAACTACAAGGTTTACCGTAATAAGAAGAGATACGATAATACCACCTTTGTGTACAGTACCTAAAACGTTAAGGGGATGACCTTTAATTGGGTCTTGTCCTTCAAAGTTTGCTGGATTACCCAACACGTACATGTAGAGAACTACACCTACGATAAATGCGATAGGAATCGCGATGTAAGGGAAAATCGAGCTTAGGTCGCTGCCTGATTGCTGTTGCTTGTTGCTCATAACACTTTTGAATTTAAAGGGTTGTTACAGATTTATAGGTTGATTATGGGTTGCATAATTATAGGGCGCCAAACATACTAAAACTTCGCATAGGGAATGTCAAACTTCTGTTGTGGTTTCAATAAAATTTTGATCATTCATGAAAGCAAAGGTTTCGTGCCTTTTACGAATTTCAGATAAAGCGCTCAAAACAAAAGAGAAAGATGGAGAAGTGTCCCGATTTATCGGTGAACGGTCATTTCTTCTGAATAAACGGAAAGGAAATTAGTACAGTTCAGACTGTGAAAGTCTTACGAATCGACGAACTGCATAGGCAGTTGCTAGCCAAGACACAGCTAGGCCGGTAACCATTATTCCCACGAGAAGAATTATGAAACGATATCCTTGAACGAGAATTTCGACAACGTCGCGAAGTGGTTCGCGTAGGTAAAACAGAATACCTGATAATAAGGTCAATGCAAGAATAGAAGATATAAAACCAAACCAAAGGCCTCTTTTTAGGAAGGGCTTTTGGATAAACCAATGCGTTGCCCCGACAAGCTGCATGGACTTGATAATGAATCGTTGAGAGAAGATGGCAAGCTCAATCGTATTTACAATGAGAACTACAGCAATGATTAGAAAAAGAACACCTACAACGAGAAGTCCAAGTCCCCATTTGCCTATATTTTCATTTACTTGCTGTAAAAGACCCTTTTGATAAACGGTTTCTGAGACCATGCTATTCTGGTCTATTTCCGAAATCATAGTTTCTAAGCTATCTAGGGCAGAGAAACGTGGATTTACCTTAATGTCTATAGAAGCAGGAAGAGGATTGTATCCAAGGAAATCGACGAATTCTTCACCAAGCTCTTCTTGCATGGCTTGGGCAGCTTGTTGGGCGGAAGTATAAGAGACTTCGCCTGCAAAGCTTTTGCCTTCTATTTCTTTTTTGAAAATGAGGATTTCGTCTTCGGCAGCACCTTCTTTAATGAAAAGCTGCACGGTAAGTTGTTCTTTAAAGTGCTCAGTAACAGCGTTTGCGACTAATAGAAAAATAAACAAAATACCCACCATAGTGAGAACCAAGGTGATTCCCACGACAGTAGAGAATGATGAAATAGTGCTTCCGCCAGTTTTAAAGAGGGATCTGCTCATTTTTTGAGAAGAGTGATCTTACGCAACAGAAACCACTTCGCCTTCGAAATAAAGGTTTTCGCCAGCAAGTGGGTGATTAAAGTCGATGATAATTGAGTTGAGTTTCACTTCTGCAACAACGCCTTGAACCATATCGCCTTCAGGGGTTTGCATTGGAACAACTTCGCCTTCAGCGAAAGCATCATCGTCGAATTGACCTTCTTCGTCTAGAAACTCAGACTTTTCGAATTCCATATAGAAATCTTCTTCCTCTTCGCCATAAGCTTCAGGGCAAGGTATTGCTACTGTGAATTTGTCACCAGCTGAAAGTCCAAGAAGTGTGCTTTCGAATTTCGCCAACATCGGATCATCTCCGAAAACGAAACGCATTGGTTCTCCGCCTACTGTTTGTTCTACAATTTCGCCCTCAGGGCCATCTAGGTGAAGAGTGTAATGAACCTCTACGTTACTACCGTTTTGGATTTTCATATTATCCGATTTGTTTGATTTTAATTTTTTGACCAACTGCGAGTTTGTTTTCTTTCAAACCGCTATTGAGTTTTTTGATTTGTTCGATAGAAACACCGTCGTATTTAGCAGCAATTTTATACAATGTATCACCGGGCTGAACAGTGTAATATTTGTATTGTGGGGCTGCCTCTTTCTTAGGTTTTGTCTCGTTGTTTGCTTGTTTGTTTGCCTCAGAATTTGCTGTTGCCTCAGTGCGCTCTTCTTCTTGTTGAGGTATTACTTCCTTTGGTGCTTTGTTATTCGCCGTGTTTTCAGACTCATTGTTTTCTACAACAATAGTCTTTTTAACTTTTGAGTGGATTTTCAGTGTTTGACCAGGAACGATCTTGGAGCCTTTGATTTTGTTCCACTTCTTAAGTTCCGCTAGACTAACGTTGTATTTGTCTGCGATACCACCAAGTGATTCACCTTTCTTCACTTTGTGAGACTTCCATTGGTCTTCCCAAACAGTTTTTTTAGATCCGTTTTCAGGCGTTGCTTTGCTTGAATTGTCGGCATATAAAGGCTCTGGTTCAGATTGCTTGATTTTGCTTTGCGCATAAACTAGCTCTTCATTTGCGATGTATAAACCAACCTTATTTACCGGAAGAATCAAGTAGTGCTTTCTTCCGTTATCTGGAATTTCTTTAAGCTTGTATGTGCCGTTTAGGAAAGTGATTTGCTCAACAGGCATGTCAAGAACTCTTGAAAGCGCTGCGAAATCAACTCTTTGGTGCACTCCAACTGTATCAGTTTCAAAGAAAGTTGTTTGTGGTGCTTTTGGATAAATGTTGTGTTCTGCAGAGTAGTTCATCACGTAGTTTACGGCGATGAAAGCAGGCACATAACCTTGAGTTTCTTTTGGAAGGAAGCTTTTAATTTCCCAGAAATCACGCTTGCCGCCAGATCTGCGAATTGCCTTGTTTACGTTACCTGGACCACTATTGTATGCAGCTAGAGCCAATTGCCAGTCACCGAAAGTGTCGTAAAGGAAGCGCAAGTAGCGGCATGCTGCATCGGTTGATTTGTATGGATCGAAGCGTTCGTCTTGGTAGCTGCTTACTTCAAGTCCGTACATTTTGCCCGTTCCCACCATGAACTGCCAGAGTCCACCAGCGCCTGCTGAAGAGATAGCAGTTGGATTGAGCGCTGATTCCACGATAGCGAGATATTTCATCTCTAGTGGAATTCCATATTTCGCTAGAGCTTCTTCGAACATTGGGAAATAGAGTTGAGACTGACCAAGAACCTTGGTAGTGATGTCTCTTCTTCTTACAGCGTATAGATCTATGAAGCCTTGAACAGTGTTGTTATAAACAAGATCGAAAGGAGTGTCTTTATCGATTGCTTTCATTCTTGCCGCTGTGATATCAGGGGCGAAAGTTGGCACCTGCTCTGGGCTGTAGCCGTAAGCGTTTAGAAGGGCTTGGTCTGAACTGTAGCAAAAGTGATTGAGGTAACTCGCCATTAAGACGCGATCGATTTCCTGAATTTCAGGGTCATCTGCAGCGATTTTCAAATCGTTTGCCTTTGCTGGCAAACTGTCATTTTGAAGGGCTGCTTGTGCTGCAGTTCCAGCTGCTAGCAACAAAATGAAAATGGTGATCCTCTTCATGGTTTCCTTATTCCTTAATTGGTTGAAAAAAAGTAGTGCGATGATAATAAAAAACCGCTTTCGCCGCGCCTTTTGGCACAACAAATTCTACGTTACTAAATTGCTAGGGTTTCCAGGATTTCGCCGAAACGGATTTTTTTAGTTTTGAACAGAGTTATTAAGACGGTTAAACTGAAATTACTTGAATTCAGCATAGTTCCATTTACCACCCATTTTCTCTGAAACGAAGGTTTTAGCTTTGGTATAGACGTCGATTTGATTTTGAAACCACATTATTTTATACATGTCGGATTCAACAGAATCATTGGCTAAATAGACAATTTCAATTCCGTGAATTGGCTTTTTAGCTAATTCGAGCGATACGATGTGATCGAGAGCTTCTTGTTTATCTCTGAAGATTATTCCGTCGCGGGAAATTATTTTTAATCGCTTTCTTACCATATAATCTCGCTTTATACCAAGGCAAGTTATTTTAATGCCTTTGAGGTAACCATTCCTTAAAATTTACGTTTCGAAGAATATTAGCAATGTGATAATAGAAGTTAAATTTCACATAGCTGAAACAACATCTTAACACCACTCGTAGTTCACTGAACATAAACACAAACAAAACATGAAAATTCTGTTCACCCTATTTTCTTCACTCCGCCGCGCGGAAGGTAGATTCAACGATGCTTTTGGTTGGTTTTTTACCAATGGATATAAATCCGAACGTTAGAGTTCAATGCAAACGTTTTGAGGTTCAGTAAAGAATTTCAAAGCTTCAAAACCACCTTCGCGTCCAACTCCTGAGCTTTTTACTCCGCCAAATGGAGTTCTTAAATCACGCAAAAGCCAGCAGTTGATCCAAACAATTCCTGTTTCTAGTTCAGCTGCAAACTTGTGTGCTTTAGTTAGATTTTCTGTCCATACTGTAGCCGCTAAGCCGTATTCTGTGGAGTTGGCCATTTGCAAGGCTTCTTCGGTTGTTTCAAAGGGGTAAATCGTCACAACGGGTCCAAAAATTTCTTCTTGATTTGTTCTGCAGTTTGGACCGAGTCCTTCAATTACGGTAGGTTCAATAAAGTAGCCACCTTCAAGTTCTCCAGTCATTTGTTTTCTTTTCCCTCCAGTTAGCACTGTGCCGCCCTCTTGTTTTGCAAGTTCTATGTAAGAAAGTACTTTATTCATGTGAGGCTCACTCACCACGGCGCCCATTTTAGTATTTGGGTCTTCCGGATTCCCGATATGCATTTTAGACACCTTTTCTACGAAAGCCGTTTTAAACTTTTCGTAGATAGATTTTTCAACTAAAATGCGAGATCCGCAGAGGCATATTTGTCCTTGATTGCTAAAAGAAGAGCGAAGAGTTGTTGCTAGCATTTTATCAAAATCGCAATCAGCGAAAATGATATTTGGGTTTTTCCCACCCAGCTCGAGCGATAGTTTTTTGAACATTGGCGCTGCTATTGAGGCGATATGAGCGCCAGTGGAAGTTCCTCCAGTGAAAGAAATTGCCTTAATTTTTTTGTGAGAAACGATAGCGTTTCCTGTTTTTGCTCCCAATCCGTGAACGATATTGAGGACCCCCGCAGGTAAACCGGCTTCAATGCAGAGTTCTGATAGGAGGTATGCTGTCATCGGTGTAATCTCGGAGGGTTTAGCAATGACGCAGTTTCCTGCTGCGATTGCGGGGGCAATTTTCCAAGTAAATAAGTAGAGTGGCAAATTCCATGGAGAAATGCATCCTACAATTCCAACTGGTTTTCTGTTGGTATAATTTATTGCAGAGCGTTCCATGATGTGTGCCTCGCTGGCGAAGTGCATTATGGCTGTAGCAAAAAATCTAATGTTTGATTCTGCGCGAGGGATATCAACAGTATTGGCTAGGGAAACGGGTTTCCCGTTATCAATGCTTTCCGCCAAAGCCAGTTTCTCTTGGTTTTCAGCAACGAGGTCGGCGAGACGTTGAAGAATGCGAGATCTTTCGGGAGCTGGGGTGTTTGACCAGCCCTGAAAAGCTGCTTGTGCGGCCAATACCGCTTGTTCTACGTCCTCACTATCGGAGTCTGGTATGAAAGAATACACTTTTCCTGTTGAAGGTTGAATGTTTTCTAAATATTGTCCAGATGTAGGAGGGACAAGCTTTCCAGCGATATAATTTGCTATTTTCATCACGTTTTTTGGGCTTGAAAAATATTCTACGAAGGTAATCAGATAGAAAAGTTTGCACGATTGAAAAGAATGCATTTATTTTGCACCCGCTTTCAGCGAGTAATTGCCCGATCGTCTAATGGCAGGACAACGGTTTTTGGTACCGTTTGTATAGGTTCGAATCCTGTTCGGGCAACGAAAAGAAAACCCTCGGAACTCCGAGGGTTTTTTGTTTTATCTAAGCTTGAGTTTTTGTCCAGGGGTTGGTTCTGATCCAAAGGCCATCATGTTTTTCTTATAAAGCTTTTTCAGTTTGACACCGTGGTTTTGGGAAATGCTCCACATGGTTTCTCCTTTTGAGACGGTATGTGTTTCGTCTTTTGCTTTTGATCTTTTGGGTTGAATGTAAATTTTCTGTCCCTCTTTAATGGTATCGTTCTTTTGAAAATCGTTGTACAACTTGATTTGCCAAGCGGCTATATCTAAGTCTGCAGCAATTTTTTCTGGTGTATCACCGGCTTTCGCGATAATAAATTTGATTTTGTTATCGCTTATTTTGATTGTTCGGTTGTTCGAAAGGTTGATGGTTTTGCCGTCTTCCTTGTTGTTTGATGGATTGTGGTTTGGAGCTTTTCCGTGAGATCTATTTGGAGTTGTCTTTTCTTTGATGTGTTCTAAACCTAGTTTGTCGTATTGAGCGAGTTGATATTGCTCAATGAGGTTTATTAATAGTTGTGGGTATTTTGGATTTGTAGCATAGCCACATTCTTTCAATCCTTTTGCCCAATCCTTGTAGTCTTTAATATCGAGGGTGAAGAGGGGTTCGTATCTTTTCTTTTGGAGAAATAGGGAGTGGTCTTCGAATGATTCGCTTGCGTCATCATATTTTCTAAAGCATTCTCCTTTTGTTTCATCGTCTTCGAAGATTTTGGCGCCGTTCCAATCGTTGTGGCATTTTATCCCGAAGTGGTTATTTCCTTCAATTGCTAGTCTTGAGTTTCCGTTTCCGCTTTCGAGAAGACCTTGGGATAAGGTAATGCTTGCAGGGATTTTGTGAACTACCATTTGATAGATAGCTTCGTCTTTCCAGGCCTCGATGTACTGTTGCGCCGTGAGTTTTGGAGTTTCCTTGTCTGTTGGAGGAGTTGCACCAGCGTTGCCGAAAAGTGGCAATAGCGCAATGATCAATACAAATATTAGACGCAGGTTCATTAAAACAAAGAACCTTATGAAATGGAGAATATTCTGGGTCAGGAAGGGTAAAGTTCGAACAGAGCGATGTTTAATTAATCGCAGTGCTAAGCGTATCGCTGAAGTTGACTTGTTTTTCGAGTTCTCCTTTTTTATTGAAGAATCTCCAGTTTCCGGTTTTAATTCCATGGTCGTATTGTCCTTCTTGCATGAGAAGGCCGTTTTCGTGCCACGTTTTATAAGGGCCGTGAAGGGTGTCGTTTAAGTAAGTGTTTAGAGACCAAGGCGCGCTGTTGACTTCGCGGAAAGCCATGGCTGTTCCGTTTTTTTTGCCGTTTTGAAAGGCATATTCAGTATAGATTTTTTTGCTTTTATAAAAATATCTTTCCGCTACTTTTTCTTTGGTGGTAGTATCGATGTAGATTGCTTTTTTCAGAGAGCCTTTTTCTTCTGGCTTGTCACTTTGGTAGCGTTCTTGGACCATTTCAACTACGTTTTCAGGCAGAGTTATTCCGCTTTCAATGACAGGGCTTTCTGGTGTGTTGTTGCAAGAAAAGGCAGCGAGAGAGAAAAGGAGAAAAAGAGCTTTTTTCATACGGTTATTTATCGCGATCTATAGTGTAGTGGACGAGTTTTTCGAGAGCATCTCTCGCGTCATTTTGTGGGAAGGTATGAAGCAATCTGAGCGCTTCAT
>JBIIBU010000077.1:0-7959 GCA_044239235.1 Flavobacteriales bacterium | reverse complement strand
ACTGTGTTTAGGCTTTTTGATGAACGAACTTTAATCACATAAATACCAGCTTCAAATCCTGAAAGATCTATAGAAGTTCTCGAACTAAAAGGAACGCTAGAAATAATAATCTTACCAGAGATGTCATAGACATCCAGCTGTTCGATATTTGTGACACCACTTAAGGAGATTTCAAAAATTCCGCTCGTTGGGTTAGGAAAAGCTAAAACTTCAGCATTAATTTCTTCCACACCAATTGTAGCAGATAGATTCTCATAAAAGCGATAATTACCAAAATCACTTCCTGAAAACAAATCACTATCACCATCATTATCGATATCTACAAACGTTGGTGATGAGTGAGAAGGGAAGTACGTAATGGAAAAAGGATTGGTCACAAATGAGGCAAATGAAGGAGAAGACGAATTGCCAATGTTTTCGTAATACCTGAAATTACCTGTGTCCGAACCTGAGAACATATCCATGTCTCCGTCTTCATCTAAATCAACAAACGATGGCGTTGAATTTTGAGCGAAGAACTGAAGTGAAAATGGGTTTTGCTGAAAGCTAGCGTATTGAGGATTGGTAGACGAACCCACATTTTGATAATATCGGAAATTACCTGTATCAGAACCCGCCATAATATCAAAATCATTGTCATTGTCGAGGTCAACAAAAACAGGCGTTGAATAGGAAGGAAAGGACAACAATTGAAATGGATTTTGAACGAAGCTCGCAAATGAAGGAGATGATGCGCTGCCTATGTTTTGGAAGTAACGATAATTACCGCTTTCAGAACCTGACAACATATCCTGATCTCCATCTCCATCTAGATCGGCGAAAGACACCGATGAATCAGATGCAAAAAAAGTAATACCAAAGGGATTTTGCTGATAACCGGCAAAGTTTGGAGCACTAGCATTTCCAATGTTTTCATAATATCGAAAATTGCCTGTGTCCGAGCCCGCCATCATATCCATGTCGCCATCTCCATCCAAATCAACAAAACAAGGCATTGCGTTTTGTGAGAAGAACGTTAACGAAAATGGATTCTGAACAAACGACGAAAACTGTTGTGCAGATACTGAAGATGACGTTGTTGAGATTATAACAACCAAACAGAAAACTAAGAGATGATTTTTTTTCATATTCAAATTTTAAACTATTCTAAAACACTAATGATTTTGGGGGGCACAGAAAAAAAATAACTGCCATTGCTAGCAGTTATTTTTTGTATATCAATCCCAATTACACTTTATTTATTTACCATCAATTTGGTAGTATACTTTTTGTTTTCACAAACAACTTCTATGAAGTAAATACCATCGACCAGGTTAGATAAATCAAGTTGTCGTTGTGAATTGCTAAATACCATTTCTGAATGTACTAAGCGTCCGCTAACATCAATCACATTCAAAATGGCCTGCTGTGTATTGTTGCCCAATTCGATCATAACAATAGCATTATTCGAAGCGGGATTTGGCAATACACGTAGTTTCTCTGGATTGCTTGAAAGCTCAGCTACGCCAGAAAAAATCTCTTGCGGATAATCGTAGTATGCTCCCATAGCAGCCCATCCCAAATTGTTGTTTTCATGAAACTCTTCCATTGTATGCAATGGATCTAGCACGCCATACAAACGACCATTGGTGTCATCCTCAGGCAAGGTCACCGTAAATGTGACATCAACATATTTCTGAGCATCAATTGGAGGAACTACCACAGTGGTTGCGCCATTGACATTCGTTAGAAGAAGCCCATCAATCTCTGGATGTCCTAGATAGAAACTTACCAAAGATTGCTCAGAAACTTCTGTAGAATAATTGAACACACGTGCATTAATCGTTACAGTAGATCCAGGCAAAGCATTTCGGATTATTGGATCTTTAATAGTAAAAAATGGATCTGCAGCTGATGCATCATAACCTTGATTATTGATAAGAGGCTTTGTAAGCCAAATAGATCTGCATTTTCTTGTATTTACAGGATCTACATTCTGCACACCGCGCTGAACATCTAATCTCCATGGCAAGGACCATGATAAATCCAAATCGGTATAATCAAGCGCAGTTCCTGAAGTATTCCAAAGGTTGGATGAACCTTGAGTTGGTAAAATAGGCTCTGCTTCATATTCAACAGAAATCCCGCCCCCGTTATTAAGCGATATAAGTGGCTTTATGAAATAAGGCCCGCTGTATGACGTGTTCAGGCTACCAAAATTTACTTGCACCGAAGTACTTGTTTGATAAGAGACACCGTGCGTTGAGATTCCTCCCCAATTATAAGCATCTTCAATCCCACCTTCTAGTGCACCCAATTGGAAATCAAGCGAACGCGAAAGACCTTGATCCCATGATGTAGTCTCTTCCAAAGATGCTTCCTCCGCCTGATCAAAGGTGATCGATGAAGCACCGCTTGTCACATCATAATTATTCAAACTAACAAGCTGTTCGTTATCGGTAGCTTGCGTGTCGTTTGGTCTTCTGTAAGACAGAATATTACCTACCTCATGCGTCTCAATTAAACCTTCTAGGTTTTTACCATTGATCCACGTCATTTGAGGTTGACCATTGATTAGCTTAGGGTGAACCGAAATCAACTTAGTTACAAAGTCTGGCCCTTTGAACACATCGTATTCATGCACCACGTAATCCACCTTGGAAACAAGGTAACTATCATCAACATCAGCCGTTCTTTCTTGGGTTAATGTGACTGTTGTAGAGCTTGACGCAATATTTTCATAAGAGCCACCGAAGGTGACGCCTAATTTGGCACTCACATTTCCAAGACCAAAAGGAAAGTCGAATCCTAGGCCAACAGAAGCTCCCATGCTCCAATCGCTATGAATTGTGTTCTCAACTGAAATATTTTGTGTTGTTTCCAATGTCAAAGAAGTACTGAAGTCTTCGCAGTTATCACCGCTGCAGGCAAGATCGGTGAATACGCCATTGATATCATCTGAGTGAACTGGTGGAGCTGACAATACAAACACCGGTTGCGAAATATTGCTCATCTGAGTCTTTCGTGGGTTGCGTATGGTATATGCATCACCCGAAGTATCCCCAAAACCCATAGAATAGATAGACTTATCCATTTGCGCATTCAGCGAGCTACCAAAAGTTGTATTCAATGCGGAATAACCACTTAACGAGACGTCAACAGGGTAAGGTAAATTTCCTTCAGCTATCGAACCGACTGAGGACACCTGAATACTCCATTGTGAAGAAGGTATATCATAGCTCGTAACTGGTTTCCAATCACTCAGGCTTGCCGTGTTGCAAGAAAAAACCTTAGCGTGAATACCTTGAGGTGAGGCAGATTCAGGACCATTTCCAACCTGTAAATACGGCTTAAAATACACCACCAATTCATCACGACCATTGTTGTCAATGTCTGCAGCTACAAGATCCATACTCATAATAGAATTGTAGGTATCTATCCAATCCGAAACATAGTAATTCGCATAACCATTGTTTTCCAAACTAAAAGCCAAATCCAATTTTTCCAAATAATCTACATTTGAAGTAGCAGGATTATCACCAACTTGCAAAATTACACGACTAAAAACATTCCCATCATATTCATTATGGCTGACCATTTGTATTTCTGGTATCAAATCGCCATTAAAATCACCAACCACCAAAGATGGAGCATTGGTGGTTCCATTAAAATTTGAGAACAAATTAAGATATATGAACTCTGCCTTTTCGATAAATTCAACTGGCATTCCTGACGTTGATTGATAATTCATTTGATAGAGTGTTGCCTGAGCTTCATCCGCAAAAACCAATTCCGGGCGACCATCCAAATTAAAATCGCCAAACGTCACGTCCCATTTATCTTTAATTCCATCATAGGTATATGGAAGAACTAGGGTACCCATGTTGAATAGCGTGGTTCCACTAAATCCTGCACCACCTTTCCAAATCTCCACATGCACTGAAGCATCGGTTACTGAATAATACGATAGGGCTACCTCATCGATTCCATCGTAATCTACATCCACCCGGTTCAACCTCACCCTTGTAGTTCTTTCTTGACCATCTATAGCATACGTTGGAGCGTGAACAACACCACTAGTAGGAGCCTCTGCAGATCCACGAACTCTCATAACGAGCGCTTCATTGGGATCTTCCAACACGTAGATCAACTCATCGGTATTATTGCCATCCAAATCAGCCATGGTCATCACCACTAATTGATTGCCATACAAAACGCCTTCATAAGTTTGGTAATTAACATCGAAAATATATTCTGATTCAATAGGTCCATTGACGAGGTTGTTTGAGCCATCGTGATAATTGTACTGCTGCTCAAGCACAAGGCCAGGGGTTAATCCATCTAGATTGGTCGAAGGAATGTATTTGATATGAAAAAGATCAAAGGTTCCTACCACAGGCTTGGCGGTCATCGCAATCATCGGATTCGCTCTGAGTGAGTCGTAGGGCAATACAATTTGTGAAGTCAAATTATTCGAAATAATCCCAAGGATTAAAACGCATATTAACTTGCAAGAATTGCTGATAAAACGCAGTTGTTTTGACTGCGTTATTTTGATCGAGTCAATGATACCATTGCACTCACTCAAAGCGAATGCTGATTTGTTTTTTTGTTTCATTACGGAGAGATATAATATAAATGCACATCGAAATTAAAGCAGGTACAGGCCTTCATGTAAAAGCAGGGACGAAATGCACAAGTTCGATGACGAAATGCACTTGGCTGAGAGGGGAAAAGGTAAAGACGCCATGCCATTCTATTAAAAAGGCGTTCGCAAAACTTTTATTGCAACTTTTATAACTGTGCTCACGTAATAACTTCCGCCTACTTATTAGAATAAAATTCGAAAGGCTATGAAGTACACATTATTCATTACTCTGCAGTTATTTGCTTTTACTGCATTTTCACAACTTGATTTACCATCATGGTTACAATCCAATGACACGGGAGAATATCTCACTGTAAAAGGAGGAATCTTTACAGGCTTAGATTCTGCATCTACAGAAGGATACGTGACTATTATTCGACATGGATCGTCAAAGGATTTGTATCGATTTAATTTTAAGAAAGGAACATCATTCACCATCTTTCTTCCTGTGAGTGGACACTACTCAGTAAAATTCGAAAAAGATGGGTATATCTCCAAAACAGTGGATGTGTATACGACTAATGTACCTAAGAAGGCATGGAAAAATTACTTCTCGCTCGATTTGAATGCCCAATTGCAATTGGCACCTCAAGGCTTTGATAAATCAGTAAGCATGATACCTTGTATGATTGCCAAGTTCGATCCTGAGACGAAGTTCTTTGTATTTGATGAAGAGTTCGCAAAAATGCGCAAAGAAGCCACAGTCAAAGAAATCGAGCGATGCAAGCAAAACCTTTAATTGAAAAACTCATTCTCAATCTTATCCGCTAAAAAACTAGATAGCTTAATGTACGACTCTTTTGTCCAACCCGCTACATGCGGCGAGAACAACACATCTTTTCGCTCTTTGAGCGCATTGAATACGCCTTGATTTAGGTGGATTTTCTCGAAGGAAGTTTCTTCATACTCGAGAACATCCAAACAGGCTCCTAAAACTTTCCCCGTATTCATTGCCTCTAATAGAGCACTTAAACTGACAACTAAACCTCTTGAAGTATTGATCAACACGATTGACTTCTTGAAAGAATTGAACCAGGTATCTTTAGCGAGGTACTTGGTTTCTTCGTTTAATGGAACGTGTAAACTCACGATATCCGCCTCGTCGAATATGCGTTGCATTTCAACTTGTTCTACTCCATCCAAATTAGTCAGCGTTTGGTATTTATCGTACGCCAAAACTTTACATCCAAATCCTTTCAAACGTTGACTTAGCGCCGAACCCATCATTCCGTGGCCAATGATACCAACTGTTTTTCCTTCTAATTCCCAACCGCGATTTTCCTCCCTAAGCCATTGATAATTTCTAACTTCTTCGTCTGCATTTTTAAGATTATTCGCAAGCATTAGAAGCATTCCTATTGCATGCTCACCAACAGCAGTTCTATTTCCCTCTGGAGAATTGAAAACTTTTATTCCTAGATCTTCACATGCCTTCAAATCAATATTTTCAAGCCCGCTTCCAGAGCGTGCAATGAATTTTAAATCCGAACATTTTGATAGAAATTCTTTGTCAAGTGTAAAGCGCGATCGGATAACAATACCCTGTATACCATTCATATCAAGAGATTCCTTTGCTGTCTGATAATCATGAGTGCACTCGCAACCAAGGCGTACTAGTCGTTGTTCTAAAACTTCATGTACACTATCTAAAAAAAGAACTTTCATACTTAGTGAAGTAAAATATAATGGCCTATCGAGAAATAAATGATAAGACCAAAAATATCATTGAGGGTTGTTACGAATGGTCCGGTAGCCAATGCAGGGTCAATCTTGAATTTATTGAGCGTCATTGGTATCCATGTTCCAAAGAAACTTGCGAAAATGATTACACAAAATAGTGCGATACTCGCTGTAAGGCTGAGATGATAATCAATTTGGAAGAGCATGCTCACGCCAAAGATGATCAATGAGCAAATAAAGCCATTGAATAATCCGACACCAAGTTCTTTGAAAAGCTTTTGCGCGAGCGTCTCATCCAGCACACTTTTATTGGCAAGTGCTTTTACAACAAGTGCGGCAGATTGAACGCCCACGTTTCCTCCCATCGCAGCGATGAGCGGCATGAAAACAGCCATTTGCGGGTTTTCGGTAATATCAAAAACACCGATAATATTGGCAGAGACCATTCCTCCCACCATACCGATAAGCAACCAAGGCAAACGCGCACGGGTGAGGGCAAAAACCGAGTCACCAGACTCAACGTCTTCGGAGATACCACTCGCCATTTGGTAATCCTTGTCGGCTTCTTCTTGGATGACATCGACGATATCATCGATGGTAATTCTTCCAAGCAGAAGTCCTTGTTCATTGACCACAGGCAGAGCCACAAGGTCATATTTTTTCATGATATTGGCTACTTCTTCAGCTGGAGCAGAAGCCAATACCGATCTCACTTTTACATCTTTGTATAATTCGCCAATGGTAGTGCGCATGCTCTCGCTAGCGAAAATCATGGTTTTAACGCTAAGCGTGCCTATCAGCGTTTCCTTTTCATCAATGACATAAATCGAATAAATGTGATCTAGGTCATCTGCTTGCTTGCGCATTTCACGAATAGCCTGAGCAACTGTCCAATTGCGATTCACGCATACCATCTCTGTTCCCATCAACGCACCGGCAGTACCTTCTTCATAAGTCAAAAGGTCGATCAGGTCGCTTGCCTGCTCTTCGTCTTCTAGAAGGGCGATAACCTCTTCCTGCTTTTCTTCTGAAAGTTCGGAAAGGACATCGGCAGCATCATCCGAATCGATATTCTCGATCAATTCTTCTGCGATCTCTCGGCTAGTAAGGCTTGATAGGAGTTTTTCACGAACGTCGTCATCGAGCTCAAGCATGACCTCGGCTGCGAATTCTTCGTCCAGTATGCGATATAAATAGACAGCTTCATCCCTTCGCAGTTCGTTGATTAACTCAGCGATATCCGCGGGGTGTATATCTCTTGTTACTTCGTGAAGAGTGGTATCCTTGCCATCAGCAATCCATTCACGAATCTCCGAGAGAAGCTCTTTGGTAAGATTCCATTGCATAAGGGAACGGGACTATTCATCGGTGAAAATTCGAGTGGCAAAGGTAGGACAGTACTCAAGAAATTGTTCTCCTGAACTAAAAAACTTGAGAATTCCTTAACCTTGATTATTTCGTTCGCGCCATGACTTGTACTTCTTGGCAATGAAAGCCATTAGAAACCCTGTTCCTACTAGACCTACAGAGCCCCACACCCAACTCACAGAATCCTTCATTACCACTAAGAAGACAATGGCAACAAGGAACAAAGTGCCGACCTCATTCATCAATCTCAAATAAAATGATTTGAATGCTGCTGGCTGGGTCTG
>JBIIBU010000076.1:0-7960 GCA_044239235.1 Flavobacteriales bacterium | reverse complement strand
AGAGAAACAGCATTTCTTTTATTAAAAAAAAATGCGCTTCGAAAAGCGCGTTTTTTTTGTTATGAATTGTCTTTGCTTATTTACACTAATCAGTCAAAGGGAATTGCAGGAAGAACTTTACCTCGGCTTTCACCGAAACCAACGCGAACGCCATTTTTCTCAGCATACCCTCTCACTACGACCGTATCACCATCCTGAATAAAACTACGTGTGCTTCCGTCGTTCATTGCGACGGGTCTAGTTCCTTTCCAAGCGATTTCAAGCATAGAACCGAATGAACCTTCGGTCGGTCCTGAAATCGTACCACTAGCCATCATGTCACCGCAGCGGATATTACATCCATTCACAGTATGATGAGCCAATTGTTGAGTCATGTTCCAGTACATGAACTTATAATTACTATTTGAAACTACAGTCTCATCAGCACTTTCAGGCTTAATGGCTACTTGTAGATTGATATCAATATTTCTATCTCCAGTATACTTCAAATATGGAAGTACCTCTGGATCTTGTTTTACACCTGGCACTCTGAATGGCTCAAGTGCATCCAATGTCACCACCCAAGGTGAAATTGAAGATGCAAAATTCTTCGCCAAAAATGGTCCTAGTGGAACGTATTCCCAACGCTGAATATCACGTGCGCTCCAATCGTTGAATAACACCATTCCAAAAATAAAATCATCAGCCTCACCTGTGCTGATGCGATCACCCATCGGCTTGCCATCGTATGTGATGAATGCGACTTCCAATTCAAAATCCAATTGACCTGAGGCTTTAAATACAGGAGGAGTATCATCTGAAGGATTCACTTGACCCATTGGACGACGAATATCTGTATCTGAAATTACAATGCTGGAAGCTCTACCGTGATAGCCCACAGGAATGTGTTTCCAATTGGGTAACAGTGCTTTTGCAGGATCGCGAAACATTGTTCCAACGTTTCGTGCATGATCTTCGCTGCTGTAGAAGTCGGTGTAATCACCCACTCGCACAGGCATCATCATGATTACCTCTGATTGTGGAACAAGCACTTGTTTTACGTGATGTTCTCTATCGCGCAAATCAGGCATATCGCTGCGAAGTAATTTAGAAATACGATTGCGCAGATCGCGTGTTGCTTTCTTCCCATATCCCATTAATGGATTGAGTGAATCACATAGTAAATCTTCTAGTTTGAATGGAAGATTTTCAAGATATCCTAGGATATGAAGTGCTTTGAGATCGACAATTTTATCGCCTATAGCAACACCTACTCTCGGCAATTGACTTTCCGTTCTAAAAATTCCAAATGGTAAGTTTTGAATTGGGAAATCGCTGCCGGCTGGCACATCTAACCATGATTTTAGTTTCGGATCGTTTGCTGAAATTTCCATAAATAAAAGTATTCTAAATTATGTGCAAGGTATCGTAAAGATTTGAGATTATGTTTGTCACAGATTAAAAAAATGGGTCAAAAGAAACACAGAATAATTGCGGTAGTAGGAATTTCATTCCTGGTAATTCATTTTGCCCTGACAAGCATTTATTCCATGGATTTCCTAGTGCTACCGAGGAGTGTGCGACAAGTCAGTCAGATTTATACTGTTCCATTTTTTCATCAAAACTGGAGCATGTTTGCCCCAGAGGTTCCTGAATATGATTTGCAATTGCAATACAGATTCCCTACCAATGGCACATGGTCAGCATGGAACGAGACTACTGAAAGTTGTGGTTTTGAATACCGCGACCGTGCAGAATATTTGGAACAAAGCATCTGCAGTGGACTTGCTTATCAAGTAGCACAGAACATTTATTTTGAAAATGGCATTCGCAAACTCGACCGCATAGAAGATGCATTTGATTATGGAAAAGCCTTGAATTATGCGATGAAAATGCACGAGCACTTCTATTCAAAAGAGATAGAAGATAGTCTTCAAATTAGACTTCAATTCGTATTCACACCAAAGCCTGGTAGCACAGAAGAAAAGACGGATTATTTAGAGTTCAGCACATTTATAATCCCCGCGCACTGATGAGCAAAGTTTGGACATGGATCGACGGACTCTCTAGCCCTTATTCATATAAGAGTGGTTTGCGCATTTTTACTGCTTTGGTCTATTTATGGTTTGTAATAAGTGCCTTTTTAGTTTGGGATATCCGTGAACTTATTTGGGGACCGCAGAGTGTATTGCTGCGCTTTGGAATGCAATCCGAATTGAGTGTAACGTATGCTTATTCATTGATGTTTAGCCCGGAATTATTCCCTTATATTTTCTATCCCCATGTTATTTCGGCTGTATTAAGCATCTTTGAATTCAGATGGGTATTTATTCCGCGCATCATAACATGGATTACAGGAATTCTATTGGTATTCGCGGGATTCAACGCATTCAATGCGGGATTCATGTTTATGTTATTGCTAGCATTTTATTGTATTCCAATCAACACATCGCGCAATACTCCTATTCAGAATACCATTAATCATCTTGGTGCATATGCAGCAATGATTCAGATTGCCTTGGGCTATGGTTTTTCTGCTTTGTATAAACTTAGTGGAGAAATGTGGCCTAGCGGAGAAGCGGTGTATTATGCATTAGAACTGCGTCGCTTTTCTACCGATTGGGTAACGCATTTAGGGATAACCAAACAGTATTGGTTGATGCATTTATTTACATGGATTGCGCTTGGCTATCAAATGCTCTTTCCGATTGCAGTGTGGTTCAACAAGTCGCGAAAAATATTGATTTGGATAGGTGTTGCGATGCACGTGACTATTGCGGTAGTCATGCACTTATGGGACTTTTCTTTAGCGATGCTTTTCGGCTACGCTGTTTTTCTCAAGAAAAAATAAGGATTAAAGAATCGAATCAACGATTCTTTCCACGGTGTATCCTTCCGCTTCCGCTTTGTAATTTCTCACAATACGGTGACGAAGGATTGGCACCGCTACAGCTTTAATGTCTTCGATATCTGGGCTGTATTTACCATTCAATGCAGCGTGGCATTTCGCGGCAACAACCAAGTTTTGTGAAGCACGTGGACCGGCACCCCAAGAAAGGAATTGATTGATCATTTCAGGCGCATTCTCGCCACCTGGACGTGTCTTGCTAACCAACTTAACAGCATACTCAATTACATTATCCGTAACCGGCATTTTGCGAATGAGTTGTTGGTAGAAAACTATTTCTTCACCAGATATAACTGGATTGACTTGTACTTTTTTATTGGTCGTAGTGCTTCTTACGATTTCCATCTCTTCGTTGAATGAAGGATAGTCTACCCAGATGTTGAACATGAAACGGTCGAGCTGCGCCTCTGGTAGAGGATAAGTACCTTCTTGTTCGATTGGGTTTTGTGTTGCAAGTACAAAAAACGGAGCAGGCAATTCGTAAGTATGACCTGCAGCGGTTACTCTTCTTTCTTGCATCGCTTCTAGAAGAGCAGATTGCGTTTTAGGAGGAGTACGGTTGATCTCATCCGCGAGAATGATATTGGCGAAAAGAGGACCTTTAACGAATTTAAAATGGCGTGATTCGTCAAGTATTTCAGAACCGATGATGTCGCTTGGCATCAAGTCGGGGGTGAATTGAATTCGATTGAAAGTAAGTCCAAGTGAGTTGGCAATGGTATTTACCAAAAGGGTTTTAGCCAAGCCAGGAACACCAACTAGAAGACAGTGACCATTTCCAAAAACGGAAATAAGAACATTCTTTACCACATCATCTTGACCGACGATAGCTTTCTTGATCTCAGCTTGAAGTTGAGCGTATTTTACTTTTAAAGAATCTAAAGCTTCCGCATCTGAGTTGAATCTTATTTCTGCCATAGTAGTATTTCCTTCTCTTCGTTATAAATGCGAATATAATGATTGCAATTAAGGTTTGACCTTTATCCAATTGAAATCGTATGGACAGCCTTGGTATTGTGCATTTATATTGATAAACGTATTGTTGATGGTTTTACGCACCCATTTATCTGTAGCTTCTTGATTAATAATCTCATCAGCCATTCTTTTGAAGATTTCGTAGTCCAATTCAAGTGATGCTCTGTGAGCAGGAATACGATCGTCCAATTTGTAGATTACATACGCTTGAGAACCGTCGCGTTTTTTAACCAAAACAGGTTCTGAAACTTGACCAACCTCTAGATTCATCAATACCAAATTCGTTTCTGGATCCAGATCAGCTACGCTGTGTTTTGAGCCTACATAAGAATCAGTAACACGGCCCTCTTGGTTTTTGGTATCCTTGTCTGTGCTGTATTTCACAGCCGCATCTTTGAATTTGATATTTCCATTTTTTAATTCACTAGAAAGGGAGTCCAATTTAACCTTTGCCATATCCAAATCTTCGGGATAGACTTTGGGTGAAACGAGTACGTGACATGCTTCATAAAAATCACCGCGGATCTCCACAACTTTTACAAAGTGATAACCATATTCAGATTTAAAAACGGGTGTGTACGAACCTTCGGGTGTATTGAAAACTGCAGCTTCATATTCGGGAACGAATGAACCTTTTCTTTGAAGAGGATAACAGCCGCCTTTATATTTGGACCCTGGATCTTCACTGAATTTCGCAGCGATAAGAGTCATAGACGTTTTGCCATTCATTACAGCCAAACGGAGTGAGTCCATAACACCAATGGTACGCTGAACCTCCGACTCGCGCATTTCAGGATCAATTACGATTTGAGAATATTTCAATTGCTCATTGATGAGCGGAAGTGAATCTTTTGGAACAGAATCATAATATTTCATTACATCAGATGGAGTCACTTTAACATCTTTGGTAATTTCACCTTGCATCTTTTGAACGAGCAATTGGTCTTTGATCATATCAAAGTATTCCTCTTTCATTTGAGCCGTTGTCTTTCCATAATATTGTTCGAATTGCTCTGTGCTGCCGAACATTTGAACGAAATAATCTAGACGACGCCCAACCTGCTGATCTACTTCTGCATCCGAAACCTCGACGCTATCGATTTTAGACTGATTTAGTAATAGTTTTTGATAGAGAAGAGTTTCTATCACTTTGCATCTTTCTTCTGGGCTAATAGTTGTTGTTTTTCCTTGAGTCATTTCAAGGATAGCTGATTGAACATCTGAATGAAGAACGATTTCATCGCCTACAACAGCAATAATTTCATCTACCATTTCACCTTGAGCGAAAAGCATCGAAGGCAACAGGAAAAGGACGAAAAGTAATTTTCTCATTTTTTATTTAAGTAGTTCTCTACCTCATTATTTGAAACAGCTTGTTGATACAAGTCCTCTTTCATTTTTGCGATGAGATCCAATTTTCTTTTATTAATAATCATGGCTTTTATTCTCTCCCTTTCAAAGCTCAAGGGTGAGCGACTGCCACTCAATTGATAATCTAGAAAAGCGATTAAATGGGTATTTCCATTTTTATCTACTTCTACACTTTTATTTCTAGTAAGGAATGACTCAACATCAAAAACTTCGATTGGAATTTTCTTTACGAGATCATCCCAAAGCATCCAATTGTCTTCATCAATATAGTAACTAGCCTGCTTTTCAATACAGAGGGCTTCCCATTTCAAATAGTCCTTTGGATCAGAAGAGTAAAACAATTTTTTCAATTGTTTCAAGTCCTTACTATCCGAAGAAATAGCACAAAACTTCACTTTTACAATGTAATCGCGCAATTCGAAATTTTGAATATTATCGTTGTAATACTTCTCTATTTCTTCATTCGTCACATTGGTATCAAGTTGTTGACGAACGAGTTCTTGTTCGTAAGAGTATGTCAAAAGCGTTTTTCTATAATTCTCGATGAGTTCTTCAAAGTTCTTTTGTTCCTCTGAAAGATTTTCTTCCGCTTTCTTCACTACCACTTGATCTACTATCCAGTCCTTCACATATTTCTCCGCCAACATCAGACTGTCTTCAGGTGAAGAGTCATCGGGAATGATATCTTGAAGTTCGGCTAGATAAAGTACTTTGTCACCCACTTGTGCTATTATGGCGTCTGAGCCTGCCTTATTGTTACAGGCAAACGCAAAAAAAATAGCAGCTATGTAAAGGGTGTATTTCAAATTACTTTATTGAATGAAGCACGTCTTGATTGATGGTGAATTTGTATTTCGCTCTCAATTCTTTGATCCATTGTTCTTCAAGATAAGTTTGGTAATCTGATGTCACCAAGCCTTTTGATTCGTTCAATTTCTTTGGAGTTGAAGCTACGACATTTTTGACTAATACGATTACAACTTGGTTGTTATAATTGATATTCTCGCTGATGCCCGCTTTCCAAGCCACTTGAGAAAGAATATCTTTGTCTTCTTTAGCAAATAAGCCTTCTTCTACTTGAAGGTTAAGTTGAGTGTCTTTATTGATTTCGTTTGCAATTTTCACATTGTCGGCACCTTCAGCAAGGAGCATTCTCACTTTGTTTGCGATTTCTGCATTAGCGCATGAGTAGATAGCTACTTCTGCTCTTTCAGGCCACATGTAGTTTGCCTTGTTTGTGTTGTAGTACGCTTGAAGACCTGTGGTATCCTTTACAGCTTTTGTCCATACCTTTTGGTCAGTTAGTTCGAACAACAAGATTCCTTCGCGGTATTCATTCATCAAGAGACGGAACGCATCATATTTACCTTCCAATTTGCTATCCTCATATTTCAATAGAGAATTTTCAGCAAACATTTTGGTTTCTTCCAACACATATTCAGCTGGTGTTTGCTTTGTTTTTACTCTCAATCTAGAAGAAATTGATTTTTGGAAATCAGACACTTTGTAAGATTTACCATCAACAGTGCAAAGCACCATTTTCAATTCTTTCTTTTTCAGTTTCATTGTGCCATAGAACACATTAGTATCTGCTTTTGCAGCGAGAAGATTCGCCACATCTTGGTTATATGAGAAATTGTATTGCTTTTTAAGTTTGGCAACAAAAGAAGCCTTTGTTTTTTCAGCACGTTGGTCTTTTGAAACTTTTCCTTTGATTTCCTTTTCCATTTCTTGGTAAGAAGCCACAGGCTTGTAACCAAGACGTTTTACAATATGCCAACCATAAGATGTTTTAAAGGGTGCAGAAATGTCACCATCATTTTTCAAAGCGAAAGAAGCGTCTTCAAATTCGATTACCATTTTGTTGGTACCGAACCAAGGAAGTTCTCCACCTTTCTTAGCGCTACTTCCGTCATCGCTGAATTTCGCTGAAAGATCATCGAACTTTTCACCTGCTAGAAGTTTTTGGTAGATTTCTGTTGCTTTTGCTTCAGCGTTAGCTGCGCCTCCTTCTTCTTTCTTCTCTTTGATCATGATATGCGCAACATGGATTTCTCCGCGTGCAGTGCGCTTGTCGATGATTTTAATGATATGGTAACCGTAGCGTGTTCTAACCGGAATTGTAATATCGCCAGTATTTGCTTTGTAAGCAGCATCTTCAAAAGGATATACCATTTGGAATGCTGTGAAATATCCCAAATCACCGCCATTGTCTTTTGCACTTGGATCTTCGCTTCTATCCTTAGCTACGATGGCAAAGTCAGAGCCATTTAAGATTTGGTTGCGAATGTCCATCGCTTTATTAAATGCTTTCAGGGTATCCTCTGGAGAGGCGTTTGGATCGCACTTGATAAGAATATGACTAGCATGAATTTCTTGGTTTAGGCGATCATAACCTTCGCGCATTAATTCGTTGAGTACATCGGTATCAGTAAGGTACGGGCGAGCTAATTGCGCGCGGTAGCCTTCTAATTCGGTTTTAAACTTGGCTACTGTATCAAGGCCAAGAGCGCGAGCTTCTTTTACTTTAAGTTTAAAGTTGATGAACAACTGCATGTATTCATCTAAAGCAGTTTGCGTAATTACGCTATCTCGATTATTTTTTCTGAAGATGTTATCAAACTCTTCTAGTGTGACAGCTTCGCCATCGATGGTTAGGATTGTTGCTTTTTTATCTTGTGAAAAAGCATTTAGTGATGCGCAAGAAAGCATCACCATCATAATAAA
>JBIIBU010000304.1:0-2730 GCA_044239235.1 Flavobacteriales bacterium | reverse complement strand
TTGGTACAATTTCCGAAGGTGAAACAATTTCAAAATTTACTGTCGCTTCACAATCATTATTGTCGGTCACATGCAGGATATAGAATCCAGCTGCTAGATTGTTTAGGTTTGATTGGAATTCTCCAATGCTGTTTTCTATTTGAACTAAGTATGGAGATTCACCACCTGAGATCGATGCAGCGATTTCTCCCGTTGCGAAACCATAGCATTGCGGATTTGTAATCTCTGTCGAAATCTGAATTGGCGCTGGTTCTAAGAGCGCATAAGCTTCTTCGAAAGTGTCGCCGTTACCATCTGTAATTACAACAGTGTATTCACCTGCGCCGAGATTTGTGCGGTCTTGATCTGTATTTCCATCGTTCCATTCATAAGTGAAAGGTGATGTGCCACCAATAAGGGTGAGGTTGATGCTACCTGTATTTGTTCCAGCACATAAAGGATCAACAACAGCCGCTGTTATTTGCACTGGTGCATTTTCATTTATTGTAATACTGCTATTTCCTACTTTGTCACCACCTGTTGAACCGTTTAAGTTTACACAATTTCCTGCAGCATAAAATTTCACAGCGCCTGTGCCAGCAGCCGGAGCCGTCCAAGACATGTTGAATTGGTTATTGGTACCCACTCCATTGTGTTCAACATAGGTGCGTCCCATGTAAGTGCCTACGGTAACTAGCTTTTGTTTTACGTTGCTAGCCAATGCAGAGTAGCCTCCGAGAGGAGTGTTTGCAGGAGAGGTCAAGCAAGTCATTTGGAAACTATATCCTAAAGGTGATCCTGTAGAGCTTTGCACAGTAACGCGCATATCATAGGTTTGGCCTGGATTGTAAGAAGATACTGCGGTATTTGTTCCATCTAGGAACATTTCAATAGTTACAGTAACATTCCCATAGGCACCACCGCTGTGACAATTTGCGCAAGTTGCCGTTTCGCCAGGAGCGCCTGTATTGCCATTATTAGTCTGTGTAGCCCGTCCATTTGAATTGGACGAAAAAAGAAAAAACAAAGAAATTGCGGCAAATGCCAACGAGATTAGGGTGGAACGGTTCATCATATTTTGGTTAAGTCTGTAAGCATAACCAATTGACTCACTAAAAAGTTGTCTGATTCATTATTTTCCCGCTCCTTTTAACACAATGAGCAGCGTATAGGCCATTATTTTGAAGTCCATGGCCAACGACATGTTTTCAATATAAAGTATGTCATAAGTGAGTCTTTGCACCATTTGGTCTACGTTTTCTGCGTAGCCATATTTTACTTGACCCCATGACGTAATGCCAGGACGAACTCTATGTAGCATTCGATAATGAGGTGCACGCTCCATAATTTTATTAATGAAATATTGACGCTCGGGTCTAGGACCTACCAATGACATGTCGCCAATAAACACATTCCAAAACTGAGGTAATTCGTCCATTCTTGTTTTGCGAAGAATTCTTCCAAATGGAGTCACACGATTATCATGCGCTGAGCTTAATTGTGGTCCATCTTTTTCTGCGTTTTGAACCATTGTTCTGAATTTGTAAATCCAGAAGGTACGCGCATGTTTTCCAACTCTTTCTTGCTTGAAAAGTACAGTCCCACGAGATGATGACTTAATCACAACTGCCATGAAAAGAAAGACAGGGGTTAATAGCAGCAGTGCAATGAGTGAAACGAAAATATCAATCAGTCTTTTCATGCTGAATTGCCACGCCGGCATTATTTCTTGATTCAAACGAATCAAAGGAACACCATAAATACTATTCATTTGAACACTGCCACTGAGAATGTCATACATGTCTGGGATGATGTTGACGTTGATAGCTTGGTCTTCTAAAAGTGCAATGACTTTTTCTAAGTCTTGGTGATCAGAGCTTTCAACCGCTATGATAACTTCTTCTATTTGATGTTCAATAATCAATTGAGGTAGTTCGTAGTATTTTCCAAGTAAAGGAATGTGCTTAGAGAGAAGATTGTCTACTCCATTTACGCGCACGAATCCGAGGAATTTGTAGCCCGGAGATTTCTTCATGGAGAGAATTTCCTCATACATTTCAAGGGCTTTGGAATTTCCCCCCACAATAATAGTATTGAAGCCAATTTTGCCAGAATGCACAAGGCTTACGGTGCGAAGTGTAAGCAAAAGTCTTCCTGTAAGTGTAATCACGAAATGCGCTGAGAAAAGAACCACGAGTGCTCTATAATATCGGCTGTAGTGGCCGAGTTCATCATCCAAAAGCAGAACAAAGAAAATGATGATTACACCAATAATGGAAGTGACAAAAATTTCTGCGATTTCTTTTATTCGATGGCGACGGAAGATCTTGTCATACTGTCCACTTGCTGCATAAAGTATTATCCAGAAAATAGAGACAGAGATAAGACCCAAGAAATAGGTCTCGTCGAATTCGACATTGATTTGATAGCCAAATTTTTCTGTTTCAAGAATGTCCTTGCGGTAAATAAAAAGAATAGTCCATGCTGCGGCAGCTGCCACTACATCTGAAAACACATACTTACATACTTGACGAATTGGACTCAACATAAACTCACTTAATTATCAAATTGTACAAGTTTTATATTGTCCAAAAAGAGTTCTACTTCATCGCCTGTATTGTCGGGATTGGCTTCGAAATACACTTCGAAATAGCTTGCTCCAGTCCTTGTTTGAACAATAAGTCCGAGGTCGATATAAATTTTATTCCAAATAGGATTACCAACACCTTCAGTGGTTGGGTTGACAATAAC